>JASGVX010000138.1 GCA_030054735.1 Methanobacteriota archaeon
TTTGCATGTCGTAATTCCATCAACAGTATAAAGGTAATTAAAGATATAAAATCAGTTATTTAACAACGGTTATCGGGGAAGTTTTTCATCCCCGCAGCAAGCTAGCGGGGTATTCGACTATAATAAATGTTTTATTCTCCAAAAAAGACATTAAATTTAGCTTCCCTTAAAAAAATTCATTTTATTTGGCATGAAAGTAATTGAAGGGACTTTCATGCCAGATATAAAAGTCGGAATTTTAGTCCCGTTCCAAAATCCAGGGATTTTTTTATTTGTATACTTCGGTCTCAAATTACCAGCCCAAATTTCTTATTCAATATAGTACGTGACCTGCACTGACATTGAAACGGTAGACTCTCCCGGCTGGATAGGAGTAGGAACTGCTCCTGCGGCTTTTTCATCCATTCCCATTTCGTATCCGTAATATACTCTGGAACCGCCGCTTTCACTTACAGATGAGGTCTGCACGCCAGTTACCTTAACCCCAAGGCTCTTAGCAAGCGTAGCGGCTTTTGATGATGCATCAACTACTGCTTTATTCATCAGGTCTTCACGAAGCTGTTTTTTCATCTCATCAGATACTGAGAAGGAAATGCCCCCTATCTCATTAGCTCCGGCGGCTGTGGACCTGTCAATGATCTCACTTAGCTTGTCGAGCTGTGTGGTTGTGATCTGCACGCTGTTGGATGCAGAGTAGCCTGCTATTGTTTGCGTATCTTTCGCATAGTCGTATACCGGATACACGGAAACATAGGATGTCTTTATTTCTTTGTCCTGCAACCCCATTGCTTTGAGTTCTGCTATTACAGCACTCATAAGGGCTGCATTTTCATCGGATGCTTCCTTTGCAGTTGCAGACTGAACTACAACACCTACGTTCAATGTTGCTTTATCAGGTACAACTTTCTCTTCAGCATACCCACTAATGGAAATGGTATTTTCCGTATCCTTTTCTGACCCGCTCTGCGAAATGGCGTATATCGTTGCTGACATCAGCACCAGAACAACTGACAGCGCAATGATAATGTAATAAGATTTATCGTTTTTATTTTCCTGTGACATTTTTCACATACTCCTTGTTCAATGTTTTGTTAACTGGCGACAGCCAAAATCCAGTAAGTCATAGATGTACACGCACATATTAAATAATTACTTAAACTTCAACTACGGTCGCAGTTATAATTATTCCTACATTCCGCAGATGCGACAAGAAGCTATACTATGAATTACGTCATACGCTACCTTTTCCATTTGAGGCAATCCGAATGTGACATGCATAAATGGTAACGTTTGTGTGAAGCTCACACGACAATATCAAGAACTCAAGGAACTTGGCTTTGATAATTGGTTAGGATAAGAATACTATGAAGAACGTAAAGTGAAGCATCGTAAGGATCGTGAAGTGGAATAAGCGAAACAGGTTGATGCACTTTAACCAAAAGGTACAGAATCAGGCTGTAGTGGGTCTGAGGACATTATGGCAAATGGACGAATGATTCTCGGTTTAAAGATGGCTTTTAATAGTCACACCTGTAAATGTTGCAACAAAAAACCTCATCTTACCATATTGAGTAGTTGCATTATTTAGCCTCGTGACTATAGATAAAAGGCGCCAGTTAAAGTACAGTATAAGCTATTCTTTTGACAGCTAGTGCCGATAGGTGGAGCACTACTTTTACCGAAGCAGTTAGTGCAAATAACATGGCAAGCTCGATAGATCTGATCCTGAATTCAACCAGCAACTAGTATTATGACAATTTAATTAATAGGCGTTAATACTTAGACAATACTTCATCTTTAGTCCATTTTTAAATTCTGAAGACTCAGAACTAAATTTCCTAAACACTAGAATACAACAGGAACTTCATACCTGACAAATTTTGCAGATGAAGATACCACATGTCTAATATCAAAGATAATGGAAATACCAGATACTACGACTCGCCTTCGAGAACAAACTGCTGGCTTGAAGGCAAAACTTATACTTAGTGTCATAAAAATTTAGTTATTGGTAATCTAATTGAGCTCAAAATAGTTGTATGCTGATGAGAAGCTACCAAGATTATACTCAACAACTAAATTGCCAAAACACTGAGTAATAGAGGCCAGCTAACTCCATAATAGGTTCACATTAATGCCTGAAAAAAACAATTCTTCAGGCTGTCTCAAAACTCAAACCAATTCTACAATTGTATAACCTACATTCGGCAGGTCGACATTTAATTTTCATAATTTTTGTTGATGCCGATTTTGAAATAAGACATAGTATTTGTACGCAACTTTTAGGTTTACATATGATCAATTAAATATATCTCATACTAAACTTTTATGAAAAAATGATCCAGTATTTATATATGTGGTGATAGTTGATCCACATGTTAACCAAGTTTCAATCTCATTTCCAGCTAGGGGATAGCATAAAACGGCATCAGGGAAAATATTCTGATTTTTAATGTCGACCTGCCGAATGTAGGGTATAATGAGAACAGTTGACATTAAAAACATGTCCACTTAAAACAGAGAAATTTAGATATGAATTAACCTTATAGTAGAAAAAATTGACACGATTGTAGAATTAACTTTAGTTTTGAGACAGCCTGTCTTGTAGCCTTTTTAGGCTACACTCTTTTATGAGCGAATTCAATCTTCCACAATTTTTCAGTTACCTTTCTTATATTCCAAAGAATTCCTATCTAGTGTCATGGTAATTTAATTCTTGCACATAGTCTTTGGCAGCACTCCATCAGAGCATAAGGATTCAGAGCTTAATAGGAGATCAATAACTAAACGTTCTTGACACTAGTGATAACCATTGGAATTGCTCATTTATGTTGAACGCTTGATGATCAGCAACGATAAAAGTCCCAAAATAACCATTAGTGAAGTAAAGCTCGGTGTTTGATTAGTTGTTTCATTCCTAACAGTCTTTTTTTCATTATCTGATAAATTAGTATTATTACTTTCATTAGCATCTGGTTCATCAGCTGGTGCTAAATCATCTGTTATCTGTACAAAAGCAAAAACAACTGGTACATCACTTATGCCTTCCTGTTCAAAATGTTCATTTATTACTTGATATATTTCATCAATTACTGATTCATTTACTTTTTCTGGAGTGGATGGATCGAAACTTACTATTAAATATCCATTAATGTCGGCTCCAAAACTATTAATAGGACCACCGGATACCGTTAAATACGGGTTAATTCCAGTAGGGCGAGAACGTGACCGACTACTATTAATAAGTAAATCTATCCATTTCTTTTTTTCTTTTTCCTGGTGAATTTCAGGCATTCTTCCTCGAGTAGTTATGAATCCTGGAAACTGTTTCTTGGCTTCTTCAAAAGCCTTAGGACCATAGTCAGGTAGTAGATGAGGTATATCATTATTATGATCAGAATTATTTAATTGTTTATCACTTTCATTTGCAGAACCATATGGTAAAAGATAAAAAAATAATATAGGTATCAATAATAAAGGTATCAAAATTTTGCCAAGTTTGATTTTCTTAAGCGTTATTTCAACTCCCAAGGTATGTTTTATTCAAAACCGTGTAGTAACTAAAACATCAGTGAATAAATATTCATTTCATGGATGATAATTGTTTTGGTAATGGGCATGAGTTATTGAAAACCGTAAGCATAAGAAACTCTCTAAATTTATCTCAAATACGGGAATTGTACACGCTTTTTTGGAATTGATCAATAACTCATGGACACGACCTGATTTTCCGATAGAATACGATTAGATATCGCATAAAAGAAGGGGGAATTTGCCCCTCGTTTAATTGCTTTTTCTTACTTGACACAGAAAGGAGGAAACCTGTAGAGCTCATTTCCTTGCCTTAATCTTCTCAAAGAGCTGCTTCAGGGTATCCTCATTGCTCTTCGTAAACTCGAAGGGTGAGCTTGTGAAAGGTTCGAAGTGGACCGGCACGTCATCAAGCCTGTAGAAGGTCCCATCACATTCCATGGCATCAATGACTCCAGGGAGCACAACATCCGAAGCAGCTGTGCTCGGGCAGGGAGCAATATCAAGGCAGACCATGGGGATTTTGGCAAGGTAGGAAGCACAATCTGCAGGGATGTGGCAGACAAGGTCAGCACACATCACAAAAGCTGCATCCACGTCCTTTTCCCTCAGCAGGTCCACGGTTGTGAATTCTCCGGGGTTGTAACGCGGGTGCCCGCGAGTGAAATCAAGCCCAAATGGGTAGCCGTACATGTAGGTAGCAACCTGGTTAAAGCCTGCTACATTGCAGTGGCCACGGAGAGCTCCGAGAGTGAACTTGGCATAATTGTTCAGCTCCTTTACGAAGTTCATGGCAATTTCGGCATTCCTGTGCTTTCCGATTGAAGAAGAAAGCCCGAGACCCACTGAGATGGCACCGAAGTTGCAGTTCTTCATAATGTCAAGCATCTCTTCCATGACCGGAATAGGAACTCCTGTGATCACTTCCACTGACGGGTGGGGAGTTTTTCCGTGAAGAAGGGTCATAAGTGCACTGATCAGTTCGTAATCCGAACCTGGTTTGAGCTGCACGTGAAGGTCAGATGCTTCTGCAGTTGGAGTTTTTCTCGGGTCTACCGTGATAACTGTCCTGTCAAAACGTCCGCGTTTAGTCCAGTAACCTCTCGGGAAAACCGCATACCTTGACATCTGTCTCGGCATAGATTCAAGAGGATTGGTCCCCCAATAAATTATGAGGTCAGCCCTGTTTTTCTTCTGCCCTTCGGTTGCGCCAACCTTTCCGGATTCCTGTATTCCCATTGCTGTCGGCCCGTGGCAGACGGTAGCGTTGGAGTCTACAACAGCACCCAGGTATTCCCCTATCTTGAGCCCAACTTCGTGAGCTTCACAGGAAGTCTCGCAGCCCATAAAGAGGAGGGGGCGCTTTGCAGAAACAAGGATATCGGCAGCTTTTTCAAGGGCTTCCTCCCAGGGTGCAGGAGTAAGTTTTCCGCCAGTCTTTATAAGGGGCTGCCTGAGCCTGTGAGGGCTTACTACTTCCTTGAACTTGGCGTTTCCCATCTTGCATGCATTTCTAGCCTCAATCTTTCCGTCCCCGAACTCAACCTGGATATCATCACAGGACGCCCCGCAGACCGGACAGACTATGTTTTTGTAAATCATACTCACTGCCCTCCGATATAAATTTTCAATACTACATCTTCAGCGCTGAGAACCTCTTCTTCCGAAGGCTCAATATTTACCGGCGCGCCCTTATAGAGGGGAGAGCCTGTAGAAAGGGTATCAGGGTCGATGACAACATTCGACCAGATGGCCCTTGGCATGAAGACCTGTCCAGGCTGGACTGAATCCGTAGATTTCGCATAAACAACGATAGAATGTTTTCCGTTACTGCTTGTTACTTTTACTTTATCCGGAGAGCAGAGGGATAAGAAATCCACAGGAGAAATCCAGCAGGACGCACATTCCTGAGTGTAATCGTCCGTGAATTTGTCCCCGCCTTTGGCAAGCCTGCCTTCATCAATTGTACTTCCGGTAATGAGTATTACTTCCATGCTTTTCACCTCAGAGATCCGGGTTTGCATCTGCAGAGACATAGAGAGCTCCTTTTGCCCTTTTGCTTATCGCATAGTCCCCTGTAAACTTCTTAAACTCGCCTATTAACTCGACTTCACCCAAAGTGACCTTATTTTCCATGGACAGATATTCAAAACCAGGGGAGAAACGCTCTATTTTGCCTCCAATAACTATGGTCCCGCCTGCCATTTCTGCGCCAACTCCGCGGAGAGCGCTGCCGTTTACAACGATAACCCCTCCGTTCTGGCGGATCCCGCAGAAGCTTTCAACATTGCCTTCCACCAGAATTTCTCCGCCGTCCATGCCGCCTCCGAGCTGGTGCCGGGCTGAACCTTCTATAACTATGCGTCCGCCTTTCATGCCGTGCCACTTGCCTCTGTAAGCACAGCCAACATGGTCAACGGCATTGCCTTTAATGTGCAGGAGCCCGCCAAGCATTTCCATACCTGCCCAGGAATCAGCATCACCATTAACGACTATTTCGCCACCCTTCATCCCGCTCCCGACATGCATGCCTGCAGAACCTTCAATTTCAATTTTTCCTGCACTCATGCCTTCTCCGATCCTTTTGACCCTCATTGCGTCACCTTTTATGCGGATCAGGGTCTCAGCTGCAGAACTGCCTGCGCTTCCTATCACTTCAAAGAAATCGGAAAGAGGATAGGTCTTTGGGCCCTGCCAGATGGACAGTTTTCCTATTTCTTCGGCACTTTTGCCTGCAAAGGAATCAGGAGTTATGAGATCTGCTTCCAGTTTAATGTCAATCTCTTTTATGGGAATAAGCGTTACTTCTTCCATTTCTCCGGTGCCTTTCTCAGCATCGACTTTTTTATGAATAAATACTCCCTCTGTCATAACGTCACCTCTCACCGTTAACCTGTATGGGAGTTGGATTTGCCAGATATTTCTCTGGAGTCGGGTAGTTTGCAAAGCCCAGAGTGTAGTACCTGAACCACTCCTTCACGTCAGCCAGCATCTCTTTTTCTTTCTCGCCTTCCACATGCACTTCGGAATAGTAAGTCCGCTTCTCAGGCAGGGAAACAATTTCTCCTTTAACAGCCACGATTTCGCCGTCCTTTACGGTGTATTCCGCCTTCCTGAAGGCACGGAGGAGAGCCTCAAAGTTGTTTGGATCAAGCTGCTGCGGGTTAATATC
This sequence comes from Methanobacteriota archaeon, assembly GCA_030054735.1. GTDB lineage: Archaea > Halobacteriota > Methanosarcinia > Methanosarcinales > Methanosarcinaceae > Methanosarcina. The sequence continues at coordinate 6,704 of JASGVX010000138.1, forward strand.
GTAAACTGTAATGTCTCCATCAGCTCCCAGGCCAAGAGAACCTTTCCTGTGCGACATGCCTATTGTCCGGGCAGGGTTAGCTCTGGTCAGGACTGCAAGGTCATAGAGAGAAAGTTCCCGGTTTATGCCTCCGAGTTCACTCCTGTCGTTTGCCCATTTGTGGCACTCACTGAAGGTCTGCTTCCTGAAAGCTTCGGACATGATCCAGGCCATTACCTCAGGATATTTCGTAAACGGCCCACCGTTAGGACTGTCGGTAGTCATGATGGTCTTCCAGGGGTCGTTTATAAGCAGGAGACATTCAAGCCCCATTGCCCACTGCAAACTGTGTACCGGGTTGGACTTGAGATAGGTAAAGGGGATAACGCCTGATCCGCCTTCCATCTCAACGTCAGTATTCGACCACTTGTTTCCTGTTAGTTTGTACATGTCCTGGATGGCAGGCCCGTCTCCTGTCATAACCGTGGCTTCACCAAAGGGCGTGCACCCACTGTCAATTACTACATGGTCTTTGTTGTTGATGTAGTCTGCAATCTCTTTTACTCCGGATTCACAGTCTCCCCAGGTAGTGCCTGCAAAACTGTTGAACATCATGTGAGCAAGGTATACGGAACAGTCCCTTGCAGGGTCCATTTTTGTTTCGGCCCATTCCACGTCCATGTCCTGCCTGGGCTTTATGCCGTCGAGGATCTGGAGGGAGTCTTTAGTAATTTCATAACAGCCGGGGTGTCCCAGGTTATTTGCATGCAGGTGAAGAGGTACAGGCATGCCAAGGACTTCGTTGACCTCGCTAAGCCCTTTTATAGTTTCTCTTGGGGTAATTTCGAAGTGGATGTTCGCTTCATCAAGAGAGTGTATGTTTTTACCCCAGCTCCAGTTTTCGACTCCTGCAGGGTTGACACATTTAATTCCATAGGACTTGTGAGTTTTCATCATCCAGGCAACATAAGCCGCAGCTTTTTCTATGTCTCCGTCCCGGAGATAGCGCATCAAAAAGAAGTTGTTTCCAAGTATCAGGTACCCTCCCATATCAAGGAGAGGTGTTGCACGCATCTCTTCATGGGTGTGGAGAGCTTCAAAAGGAGGGATAGCAGCTTCAAAGACTGTTGTATAGCCCATTGCTGCGTAATCGTAACCCTGTTTGTAGACTGAGGGAACGGTGTAGCCTGAACCTGAATGGGTTAGTGCAGTTTTCTGAAGGTTTGCTTTGTAATGGTCTTCGGGACGCATTGACCTGCCGGCATTAACCTTTGCACCAGCAACGTGGGAATGGGAGTCAACCCCACCAGGCATAACGGTCATGCCAGAGGCATCAATAATTTTTGCCGTTTTCATTTCGGCTGCAGTAAGCTCTTTTACGACTTTTCCGTCCCTGACATAGACATCCATGATTTCCCCATTTATTTCATTGAGGGGGTCAAAGACGTATCCGTTCTTGATTGCAATTGTTCCTGCCACTTTATTCCACCTCTTTTTTCACAAGCCAAATTGCATTTACAGGACAGATAAGAACGCAGGTCCCGTCTCCCCCACAGCGTTCCTGGTTTATGACCGAAATTTTCCCGTTTTTAACTCCAAGAATAGCTTTTTCGTCCATGTCGTAGAGGTAGCCTGCAGCAAGTTCGAGGTTATCAGAGGCGTTAACCGGGCAGACGATTACACAGTTCCCGCAGCCAAGGCAAGCATCATCATCCGTTTCCAGGCGGGTGCGAAGTGCAGCTGCAGGGTAAGGGACTTCAAGCAGCTTTTTTTCAAGCAGGCCTTTTTTCTCCATTTCCGGCAGGATTGCGGTTTTTCGGACATCGATTGCGTCCAGCGGACAGGCAACTGCACAGGCCCCGCAGTAAATGCATGCATCTCGCCTGTGGGAAATCTTTTCAATCCTTTCCCCGGACTCTGCTTTTTTAGTGAAAATGGCATTTGCAGGACAGACATCAATGCAGGTCTGGCAGGCCTGGCAGACATTCTCATCCCAGGTCCAGCGCCCTGCAAAGGGCTTCTCCACGGAAATAGCGTTTACAGGGCATAGTGCAGCACACCAGCCGCAGTGGACGCAGTATTCTGTATCAATATTGATCTTTCCTACAAGCTTCAGTTTTCCGTCCGTTGAAATATCCCTGCTTACCTCAATACAGCCCTGAGGGCAGATATCTTCACAGATACCGCAGTGGACGCAGTTTTCATTCACTGATGCAGGTCTCGTGGCCTTTGAGATGCAGGACATATCTGTGAGGGGTTTTCCTTCCTGCCTCAATTCAAGGGCACCTGTTGGACAGACTTTTGCGCAGATCCCGCAGACAAGGCAGTCATCTTTTTTTGTCATTTCCAGGAAATCAGCATCAAGTAACCCTCTAGCTACAGCTCCCACGGCTCCCACTGAAAGGGCGCCTTTGGGGCATGCCTGTACGCAGGTCCCACAGCCAATGCATTTTTCAGGCCGATAGACCAGCTGCCGGTCTTTTTTTTCGGAAAAGACTGACAATTGCATCTCATCTTGCATTTTATTTACCTCTCAAGATTATTCTGTGCATCCGCCGCACAGCAGCTCATTAGTATGTTGAATGAACATTTCACCGCATTTTTTGCAGCACTGTATCCGCTTTTTCATCCTTAGCGGGACTTCCAGGTCTACAAATTTCCAGGAATATACCTTTTCCCCGGCTTCCAGAAGGATGGGCACAACTTCCTCATGGTGAAGCTTTTCAGTGTTCAGGTACCAGGCGTGGAGTTTGGGATAGTCTTTTGTCTTTTCAGGGTCAAGGTAGATCCTGATACCATTTATGCCGTTTGCGCCTTCAGGCGCCTGTTTGTTTACTGTGGCCGCCATTTTCCCAAAGTTATTGACCTTCAACCCGTTGTTCCCAATGGTTGCTCCGCCAAGGACCTGGAAGGGGTCAGGCACGCAGTTTTTCGTTTCGCAGCTTACGTATATGCGCTCCCTGTCCCGGACATCAAGCTCCCGTCTTGCGATATTGAGCATCTGGATGCCGATTAATGCCCCGGATGTAAGGAAGCCGTGAAAGGGGACGACCTTTTCAATCTGTGAAAGCAGCTCAGGGTCCTTTATCTGTTTAAGGATCGCATCCATTTTTTGTTTCTCCTGTTCTGAATTTTTATGCAATATCTACACCACCCTGGGATCTACCGTTATGTTAAAATAAACACAAGGCTAATGATTTTAAGACAGAATGATTTTAATACAGCCAGCATATCTGAAGGAATCATATTTTGTAATTTCCAACATATTGCAGAAGGGTACACTGTATTTATATCTAACTTTTTTAGAGGCTTATTAATTTATGATATTATTCAGGGAGGGTTTCAATAGAGAGGAGAGACCCTCTTGCAATTGTCGGGCAGTGAAAAAACACCAGCCAGAACTCTAGAACTTCCAGATATCTAAAGCCCGGCCTATCTATAAAAACGTAATACAGGGCTTTTACGCTCAAAATATATAAACAGATATATTATAAAATTATCGGTCAAAAAGAGATTTTCCGTATCCTCTTCAAATTTAGTGGAATTATTCATCGGCATTGACGCTTTCCTGAACAGAACTAGCTCTTTTAAGCGCAGATGAAAATATTTCCATAAAGAAAGAATTTTTCTATCTAAGGTGCAGTGAGGGGGTTTCTGCTTTTGAGTGTGTCCTCGTTTATCAATAACTGGCTGGAATCTGTGAGAAGTTATGTAAAAAACCTGACTATTCAATTATGCAGGCTTAGAGAGGATTTCTTGACCCTCATTCCGATCTTCTTGCCACTGCTTTTGCTGTAATAGGTTTCTTGGTGCTTGCATTTCTTCTTTCAAGAGCATAAACGGGATATGAAGACCGCTCCTTTGCACTTGAGAATTATGAAAGTGCTCCCCTTCTTGCAGCAACCGTAGCAGAAGCAAATATCCTGAAAGCCGAAAATCCGGGCGCGCTTTCTGCATCAGCACTTAATAGTTTTCAGGTAGTGAAGAATATGATTAAAGAAAAGAGTTTTTTGCCGCATTTTCAGGAAATTATCCTTTTCTTCTTGAAGTCAGGACCGACGACGGGCAATGGCAATGGGCCATATGGCCTTAAATGGTCTAATCCGGCGCTTGAGCTGCTTCTCTCCTCGGACTATTACGGATCGGTTTTCAGAGAAGAAGCAGATGAATCTTTTGAGGCCCTGCTTTATGGGGCTTCTGGAAACGCGGGTGAAGGAAGTTCCTCCTCAACTGAAGATGAATTTAATTCCTATCTCTCGGGCCTGCTTGAAAAAGGGTTTGCACTCAATTCCGATAATTCATCTGAAAACGTATCCACTGCAGATCTATCTCAAATTAAAGCCCTGCTTGTGAATCATATCAGGGAAGATATCAGCAGAACTTGAAGATGATTTTTCAGGTAATATTAATGAGACTGTTTATGCCATATTTGAGGCTGAAGGACTTTCCAAGGCCCGGGATCAAGAGAATTCCCTTATGGAGGAGTTATTCCGCCAGAAAAATCCATAAAGAGTAAGAATAGTCCTCTATTTCAGGAAACCGTTTTAATCCGGTTAGATCCAGAAATCCGACACAAAGTATATATTATATGCTGCGCTCTCTAGTCATGTTTTTACCGAAAAACTCAAGCTTTTACAGGAATTCCTGAAAAGCCACGCAGCAGTTTGCTGTGGCGGATTAAAATCTCCCGATCGATGTGTTGGTCCGTTATAATCGGTAAAGATATAACTTCAGCCCGGAAAATTTCTTCAGGGCATCGATCAATTGATATCAGGAGAGTTATTATGGCAAAAATGCACACCAAAAGAAAAGGAAAATCATCTTCCACCAGGCCCATAAGAACCGAGCCGCCTGAGTGGTGCAAGATTGGAGCAGACGAAGTCATCACAATTACACTTGACCTCTGGAAACAGGGTGTCTCAACATCCGAAATCGGAATGATCTTAAGAGACCGCTATGGAGTCCCTGATGCCAAGCTCGTCACAGGCAAGAAGATCACAACAATTCTCAAGGAGAACAACGTTGCTCCTAACCTTCCAGAAGACCTTACAAACCTCATTGTAAAGGCCCTGGGACTGAGAAAGCACCTTTCTAGCAACAAGAAAGATGTCCATAACAAGCGTGCCCTCGACCTGACTGAATCCAAAATCAGAAGGCTTGTTAAGTACTACAAGCAGGAAAAGGTACTTCCGAGGGACTGGTTCTATAAGCCTGAAACCGCAGAAATGATGATTACCAGATAAGCCTGGAAAACCCCTTTCAGGGGATTTTCCCACTTAAGGATTGAGTTTGCCTTTTTGGTAAACATCCTTGGGCTTTTTTTAAAACTTAACTTCTATTGCCTCGTTATCGTGGTATCAAAAAGTCAAACTAGTGTCGTGGCAATTTAGTTACTAGGCGTTAAATCTTTGATAATACTTTATCCGTATTCTCTTTTTTAATTCAGAAAACTCAAAACTAAATTTCCTGGACACTAGCTTTTATTCAAATTTTTTCCCCACAATTGTATTGTTTTCTTCATTTACTATTTTTTTCCTTCCTCATAATTATATTTTTTAACTGCTGCATCACGACTTACTCGAAACACGACCTGCGCTGCAGTCCCATGCCGGTCTTCCAGGGATCACGCATCTCATTCCTGAAATTTCTCCTATGATAACGGGCAGACCGTATACCTCTTCAATTGTCTGAGGAGTAATTACTTCCACTCCTCCGTGAGCGTGAACTTTCCCACCTTTAAGAAAGATAAACCGGTCTGCATATCTCAGGGCCTGGTTGAGGTCATGCATAGTCATTATAGCTGCAATCTTATGATCAAGTACGATCTGCCTGATAGTGGCAAGGATTTCTACCTGGTTCCTCAGGTCAAGGCTGCTTGTTGGCTCGTCAAGGAGAAGTATTTTTGGTTCCTGGACAAGAGAACGTGCTATTGCTACTTTCTGGAGTTCGCCTCCACTCATCTCATCTATGTATCTCAGGAGCATGTCTTCCATCGAGAGTAACTTGAAGACCGAAACAACAATCTGCATGTCTTTTTCTGTTATGTCCCATTTTATATGGGGCCGCCGCCCCAGCAGGACAGCATCAAATGCGGTCAACCTTCCTGTCTCCACACGTTGAGGGACATAGCCTATCCGGCGTGCAACCTCCATACTCCCGAGGTCAAACAAATTTTTTCCTTCTAGATGGACTGTTCCACTTTTCGGGCGCAGAATCCTGTTAAGACATTTCAACAGGGTAGTCTTGCCAACTCCGTTTGGGCCAAGAATTGCGACAACTTCTCCTTCATTGATTGAAAAAGCGATATCATGCAGTATCTTACGGTTACGATACAAAAACTGGAGTTCTTCTACAGATAGAATCATCGTTTGTACCCTCTGAGAAGCAGGTAAATGAAAGTAGGTGCACCCATAAAAGCAGTAAGGATAGAGACAGGGAGCACATATGGCGATATTATAAGCCTGGCTGCGGTATCAGATGCCAGAAGAAGGATTCCTCCAAATATGGTTGAACCGGGTATAAGATATCTCTGGTCATCCCCTATGATTCTCCTTACCATGTGCGGGCAGACCAGCCCTACAAATCCGATTACTCCAAGGAAGGAGACGATGACGGCAGAGACAAGAGCTGTAACAACCATGCCGACCATCCTGACCCTTTCCACATTGACTCCGAGCCCTTTTGCTGTCTCGTCTCCTGCATCTATGGCATTGTAGTCCCAGCGGTTAATCATGAAGAACAGAGTTGCAAGAAGGACAACAACTGTCATAATCTTAAGCGTCGGCCAGTTTGCTCTTCCTACATCACCAAATGTCCAGAAAACAACTGCTGCAAGCTGGGTATCGTCAGCAAAGTACTGCAGAAACATCGTCCCTGCTGTAAAGAGGGAAGATAGAGCAACGCCTGCAAGTATCATCACTTCAGGTGAAGATGATCTTATTCTGGAGATGAGAAGGATTATCCCTGTAGCCAGGAGACAGAAAAGGAAGGCTACCATCGTGGTCAGGTAAGGGTTGTTAATTACGACGGCATTTGCAGCGGTTGATTGCATTCTCCCTGTCCCAAGAACAATTACAGAAAGCGCAGCTCCAAAAGCCCCAGCGTTAGAGATTCCAAGAGTAAACGGAGACCCGAGCGGGTTGCGCAGGATAGATTGCATTACTACTCCTGCAACTGAGAGTCCGGCTCCTGCTACTATAGCAGCAAGGGCTTGAGGGAGTCGGATGTTCCAGATTATAGAATCCCAGCTATCAGAGACACTCAGTCCCATTATCGTTTGAAAAACCTCATAAGGAGGTATTGCCACCTGTCCTACCGAGATAGAGTAGATGAGCATTAAAAATAGGAGCAGGAGCCCCCCTAAAATCCAGAAGATTTTTCTTCGTATATACACAAGATAATCTTCGGGGACTGCTCCGTCACCAAAATGCACTTGCCTGTTCCTCCATGTTACAATGGAATCTGCTTGAAGCCAATACCATTGTACTGTCCATTAAGGTCGGAGAACACAGGTTTGCCAATGAAGAAGGTGTAGATTTCATCTGCTTTGGCTTCAGGATCTATGTCCTCGAACCGGTCTGGATAGAGCACTTTTCCTACGAAATAAGCGTTTGCAAGCACTGACTCAAAGTTGGTGTTGTAGTAGTTGTAGGGGATTACTCCATAGACCTTTTTATTCTTTATAGCTGAAAGTCCTGCGAGCGCCTTATCATTCTTGAGTTCTCCTATAGCCCCTTCATTACCCAACTGGATGGTACCGATATCGATAAATAGGAACTCAGGGTCCCAGTCTACAAGCGCCTCTTTAGCAATATCAGCATGGCTTGTACCACTTTCGCCTGCAACGTTATTTGCATTAACCCAGAGGAATGGCGGATAAGCGGGTTCAGTTGAGATTATTCCATGAGCTCCTGCCATGCTTACCCCTCCTACGTAAACAGTCTTTCTTTCTGCCTCCGGGATGTCTGCAGTCCTCTTTTTGAGATCCTCCATCGTAGCATCGATATAGTTGATTACCTCTTCTGCCCTTGCCTCTTTGCCCACTGTTTTACCCATTACCCTGAGTGAACCGTACATTTCAGCTTTCTGCTCTTCATTCTTCAGGGACCCGTAAGGGAATGAAACCACCGGGATGCCTGTTTTTTCCTGCAGGGTGTCGGCTTCAGCGGCATTAGTTGCTGAAGGATTACCACTTGAACCAACTTTCAGGACGACCTGAGGTTTGATGCTAATGATCTTTTCCGGGTCATCCTTGCCCCTGAACTCTCCAATCAGGGGGTAGTCCTTAAGCTGCGGGTTTGCAAGAGCGTATGGCCTACCCTCGATTTCTGATTCTCTCTTTTCTATGCTGTCAACTCCGACTACGAGATCCTGAGCCTGAAGATATACGAGGTAGCGCAGAGATCCTGACCCTGAGCAAACGACGCTTTCAACGTTCTTAGGTATGGCGACATTTCTGCCAAATCCGTCTGTAATTTCAATTCCTGCAGATTCTGCTTGCTCTCCGGTGTTTGGAGTAACCCCGGCAGATTCTGCTTGTGCACCTTCTCCGCCTTTATCTGATGCGGACTTGCTTGAGCACCCTGAGGCTGCGATAAGTGCAACGATCAGTACTCCTATGAAAATAATCTTTTTCAATTTATTACCTGATAATTCTTTCATGTTATTTTCCTCTAATTCATTAATGGAAGAGTATTACATAAAATTAACTATTTTTTTCAACTGACTTTTATGATATTGATAATATATAAAAATAGATATTATTTTTTAGAATTCTTAATTTAACTGGTAATAATCAATAAAAGGGATAGGATCATGTCCTCAAATCATTGACATCGTTTTATATATTCTCGAATCTATTATTATTTGCTGGTATCATAATCACTTCTGAAATCGATTTTTCACAATTTTTTTGCTGGAACAAAGACTGCCCTTATTATGGAGTTAAAAATCAAGGGAATATATCCTTAAAGAAATATATGGTAAAAACAATCATGTTCTCCTGAAATATAAAACATGTAAAAGTTGTTTCAGTGAAAACAGAGGTACAATATTTTTCGAACTAAAGACTCCAGATGAAGAGTTCTAAGGCCAATATCTATGCTTCCTGAAAAAGACAGTATTCGCGGAGTTGTACGGCTACTGGACATAGTAAAGACACTGTTTCTAGATGGCTTGAGATTGCCGGACCCCATCCAGAACTAAGACATATATATCATTTATATGAACCGCCAATTATACGTTTTGTCTTGTGGTCATATGAACCAATAGTGGAATTATTCACCGGCATTGACAAGGTTTTTCAGAATCCTTTCCCTCATCGCTATCTTTCTTGAATATAATAGTCCTGTAAGGATATGGTATTTCTATACCTTCATCGTCAAAACGCTGTTTAATTGCCTCCCTTATTTCACACCCTGCACCGTATGCATCACTTCTGTCCTTAAACCATACCTGCATGCGGAGATTTATAGCAAAATCTCCAAGTTCTGTCACGTATACTTTAACCTGTCCTCTTTCCCTGAAATCTGGATCTACCGCATATAGTACGGAAGGGTTTATGAGTTCATTTACAAAAATTTCGGATTTCAGTATCCCGGGTTTTACAACACTGTACTCCAGTGTCTGGGGAGACATAACTTTGGGGTTTTTTCTGGCTTCTTCAATCATGATTTTCTTTGCCAGACTGATATCTGAGTCGTAACTGATTCCAACATCTATTGGCCAGATAACTGCAGGGTCTTCTATGGTCCAGTTAACTATTGCCTCATTGCTGATAACCGAGTTGGGGATAATAAGGCGCCTGTTATCAGCGGTTAGAATTACCGTATGCCTGAGGTTGAGATCCGTAACTTTACCATATTCGTTCATAATAGTTAGCCTGTCTCCAACTCTGAAAGGTTGGAACAGAGCAAGGGCAATGCCTGCAATAATGTTGCTCAGTGTGTTCTGGGCTGCAAAACCAATTACGATACCTGCGAGCCCTGCCCCGGACAACATGGCTATAGATAGGCTGCGTAATTCGGGAATACTGAATATTACAACAACCAGACCTATAAAATAGATTGCTGCAACCGCTATGTGCCTGAACATCCTGAATGTCGTGATGTCAACATGCAGCCGGTTGCTCGCTTTTTTATGATAATTTATCAAAATGTTGTTTACAGTTCTCGCGACAAGGATAGTTCCCATGCCTATTAAAATTATGAACAACATCGTACCGAAGTTATCCGAGAACCAGGTGAATATATGCTCAAGAAGTCCGTCTAAATTGTATATGTTTTCTGCAAAAGAAGTAGGAGTTTCTAAAGCATCTTGGGTATTATTATTCAAAGTATCCAGGGTTTCCATACAATAAACCTTTGGCAGAAATCTTATATAAATATTAATTTGAAGAAAGGAAAAGTCAACAAGTAATATCAGTGAAAAGAGGTGCTACTGTCGTGTCAGTCATCAAGGATTATACGATTTTGAATCATTGTAATCGATTATATACGATATCTTAACGCTGAAGCAACATTAGAAGTATGGAGAACTTGAATTATTAAAACCTCAATTCCGTGAGTTTCCCTTTGAAACTCAGATCTTTGAGAAATATTCCCGAGTTGAACAGTCCATCTTATCCGCTGTAGCTGAATCTTGGCTTCAAGGCGTTCCACTCGAAGGGTGAATAAAGTCATGACTGCTTTAGGAGTTGAGGGAATATCAGCCTCGTCTGTTTCCAGGATTACAAAAGAGCTGGATGAAAAGGTCTCTGAATTCTTGTCAAAACCAATAGAACACGAAATTCCTTATGTGTTTATTGACGCAACTTATCTCAAAGTAAGAGATGGATCTCATTACAAAAATAAAGCTCTCTTTATAGTTGCTGGAGTCAGGGATGACGGTTATCGTGAGATTCTTGGAGTAAAATTAGCAGACAGTGAAGACTCTCTGTTCTGGGAAGATCTTTTCGATGACCTGAAAGAAAGAGGGTTGAGAGGTGTCAAGTTAATTGTTTCTGATGGTCATAAAGGAATTCAGAAAGCAGTTACAGAGTCTTTTATTGGATCAAGCTGGCAGATGTGTCACGTTCATCTAATGAGACAAGCTTTAAAAAAGGTTCCAAAAAAGAAGCAAAAAGAAGTAGCGGATATGATAAAAGAGGCATTGCTAGACTGTCAGAAATATAATGATTTGATAATTGAACTGGATAAGATGGGATATAAAGGTGCAGCTGATACTCTTGAAGGGTTTCAGTATGACGCCATGAATTATATGCAGTTCCCAAAGGAGCATTGGAGAAGGATAAGGACAACAAATATCATGGAGAGAACTAATAAGGAGGTGAAAAGAAGAAGTAAGGTAGTAGGGGCATTCCCGAATGACGAATCAGTATTGAGACTCGTAGTATCAATACTCATAGATATAAATGAAGAATGGATTACAGGAAATAAGTATTTAATAATGGAACAATAAACAAAAAACAAGAGGAAAAGGGTATAGAGAATTTTACAGAAAATTAGGCACACTGCCTTGAGGACAATCATATAAGAGCCATTTATAAAGAAACGAGAGAAAAATTAAAAAATCATGCCCTTAAAGCTTATGCAGTAACTCTTGACGATACAGATCATCGTTTTGAAGAGATAGGAGTAAAGCATATAAGGCAAGATGTAAATAAATTTTTAGAAGAAATTCTTAGTTTAATAGAAAAAGAAGGTCATGATACATTACCGATTCAAATTCAGCAAACTCCAAACAGGAACCCTTTTTCTATTTACAGCACTGAATTTTTCCCAGAAAGTAATCAAGAAAATTTGATAAATAGTACATTTATACAGCCAATAGACTTTGCCATTGTTGTAGAGCCTGGAAATACTATTATAGAAGGTCACAGAGGTTCTGGAAAGTCGATGATGTTAAAATATTTGTCTTATGAAGAACAAATGAACAGAAATTTTTGTGAAGAGTGGGATAAAAGATATGTTGGAATATATCTAAAGTTTAAGAATACAGTTGTGGATACTGTCACTCTAGAATTATTCAATGGAACTAGACAAGAATGGACAAACTATTTCCTAAGTTACGTAAATCTTTTAATTGGCGAAAGAATAATAAAATGCTTGAAGATTGCAAAAGATGAGAAAATTGTTTCGATAGACTCAGAAAAAGATTTAGTTTCTGAAATTGAATTTTTATTTTTTTATTTTATACTAAATAAATTCGAGAAAGAAGATTTGAAGAATCTTTTGCTTCTAATAAGTAGAATTAGAAATGAGTTTACCCAAAAACATTTCTTGGAATGGACTCTTCCAGGAGATTTTTTAGAACAGCTGATTTCAACAATAAAAGATCATGTTAAAGAATGGTCAGAAAAAGACTTTTACATATTATTAGATGAATACGATAATTTAAGTGGCGAGCAACAAAAGATAGTAAATACATTAGTAAAGAACAGATCATTTAGTTATAAAATAGGAGTCAAACTTTTCGATATGATTTATGAAGATGTACACGGCAGATTACTCGAAAAGAATAACGATTTTACATATGTTAGCACAGATAGATTCGATTTAAGACCAGAGAGATATAAAGAGTTTGTAATTAATGTTGCTAATAAAAGGCTTAGCACTTATGGATATAAAAATACCATAGTGGACTTACTTCCTTCTGAAGACGATAAAAACAGAAGAGGCTTTGAAAACGGAGACTATTCAGGTATAGAGAATATAATAAAATTGTCATCCGGAATTATTAGAGACTTTCTAGAATTATGCAAAGATATGGTATATTATTCAAATACTTGGGTACTGAAGGAAAGAAATGAAAGTTCAAAAGATAAACTCGATATAATAACTCCTAATATCCAGAATACAGTAATAAAAATTCATTCTAATATCTTATATGAAAACGTGGATCGTATAGGTGGGATAGACGACGATTCTGGAAAAGCTCGTTCAGAAATTGCCAGAATTTTGATAGATAACCTAGCAGAAATATTCAACAATATACTAATTGGATCTGAAAGTAACGAAGACAGAACGGTATCAAGTTTTCAATTAAAAGAAGTAGAAAAACTAGACAAAACATCAACAAATGCACTAAATGACAGCGTGTCTTATAGACTGTTACAAGTTCCATATTCTCCACGAAGACCCCAAGAAATTACAAAGTATGCACCACATAAAAGATATAGATTCCATAGGCTTCTTTGTCCTAGATTTAGACTATCACTTGCAGATAGATGGCCAAAGGAAATAAATGCCGAGTTTTTCAATGAGATTTTTTCCAATCCAAAAAATTTTGTGAGCCAAATAACTAAATACTTTATAAAAAATACCCCTCCAACAATTGACAGAAAAATTACTGACTATGAGTGAGAAACTTGATAGAAAATCCAATTAGTCTTGAAAATTATATACAAAAATTCAATAAAAAAATAAAATACAAAACTCTCATAACCGCAGTTAGTTATGAAAATAGAGGATTCTTATCGGTAAAATCGATTGTCGAAAACTTAGATGTAGAAAAAGTAATTTTAATACTCTATACGGGAGAGTATTTAAACGATGAATTAAAGGAAAGATGGGAAAAGCAGAGAATAATGCTTAATAACTTTTTTAGAAATAAGAGGATTAATTTTACGGAATTAGAATGCGATCCAGTACTTTTCAAAAAATCAATTGAAGAAATAAAGTCAATAACAAACAACCAATTTTCGAATATTATAAATATAACTACTTTTCCAAAAAACTATATAATTCGATTGGCTAAAGAGTTTGACGACTCAAATAATATTTTTTTTTACAGCAAAAGTGATTATAGAAAACCAAATGAGAATGAACTAAAAATAGGAGTCGGAAAAATTATACCTATAGAAGGATTTGAGGGAACTAGGGAATTAAACTCTGAAGATCTATTAGTTTTAGTCCTAGGATTTGAAGGAAATAGGGCATTATCATTTGTCTCAAAGTTTTCACCCTTTAAAATTCTTCCTTTAATAAGTATTCCTAAAAAAAATAATGAAGTTGATGAAAAATTTTATGAAGATGTTAAAGAATGCAATCGTCTTTTACTTCGAAAGCATAGAATTTTGAAAAGTAAAAACGGATTGTTTTTTAGGGTATCTTCACTCAATCATTTAGACTTTGCTAGCGAACTAAACAATATCATTAAGGAATATAAAAGAGAAGGAGTAGATATATGTGTTTCTTCTCTAGGCACAAAACCTCAAGCACTTGGAATGTATTTATATTGGAAAGAACACAAAGACACTCAGATACTATATTCAGTTCCTTCCAAGAGAATTGACATAACCTGTATTGAGAATAAAACTGTAACTAGTGAAACAAATGATACAAATATAGAACACGAAAATAATAATTGGATATATAGATTACCCCCAAATTAAGAAAAAAACTGTAATAAAATTAGGACTTACGCAGTTGAATTGAAAACCACGAGTGGAAGTGACTTAACTGTATAAACTCAAATTATGTTGACGAGCCCGCATGTATCTGATTTTACATTTCAAGTGCGTAAGTCCTATATAAGTCATAGACCCCTTGAAAGCTGATCAGCTTTTTAAGGACTATTAAGCCTTATTTACTCAATTAAATATAGTGTTGTTTCTTCCCCAATTAAAGTACATGATCTAAATGATTTATTTTCTATTTAAAGATCTTATAGATTTTAATTAGCGGATTAAATGTCTTTTTTCTTTATTTTCAGCATTGAATTTCGTATAGAAGAAAGAGATATCTTGTGCCTTATTTAGAATAGGACTTGCGCAGTTGAGGAGTAAAATCAGGCACATGCTGACTCTTCAACATTAATCTGATTTATACGGTTAAGTCTTTTCCGCTTATGGTTTTTAGTTTAACTGCGTAAGTCCTACATAATTGAAACTAATGTTGCTTACTGAAGAAGTTTATAAAATAAGACAATTATAACTTTTTCTATTTTATCATGGGTATGAATAAATTTAACAAAACAGTAATAAGGTACTATACGATCCACTTTCAGCTATCATTCCCAGAACTTCTTCGTCTTCACATAGTTCCTCTCCGCAACTAGAATATCCCTGTAAAACGCCTCTTCGTCCACCCTCATCTTTTCAATCACTCTTGACGCCGTTTCAGGCCCTACCCCTCTGCTCGCAAGCGCAATAACGGCTTTTTTTCCCTGTGAGGTCACGATGCTGGCGTTCCGGTAGACTCTCTGGATGCGTTTCTTCTCCTCAGCTGAGATGGGGACGCCCTTTCCCTGCTTTTTTACAAGTTTGATCTCCTCTTCTTCCCAGGGCTTGAGGGCTGCAACCATTCTGGACTCACAAACCGGGCAGACGATTTCTTCAGGCACGCTTTTCACCTGGCGGCGGGAGGTCCATTTCTTGCAGGTCGTGCAGAACAGGATTATATTGTCGTTCATAATGCGTTCCTTTAAGGCAAGCACAATTGAACGGTCAGCCTTTTCCGGGGCTACGAGGTCTTTTTTCATGGCAAAGCCGGCTGAACCAATCGGAGTTGGGCCCGAGACCTCAACTGAAATTTCGCCGGCTGCAATCTTCATCAGGACTTCTTTTGCCCTCGGGACGTCGAGCATATCGTGGAAGATCTCACGGACCACCTCATCGTACATAGAAGAGCCCTCATAGATTTCAAGGAGCTTTTTCATGCTGATCCTATCGTAATCGACGTCCCGTGAAAGGGCTCCAAACTTTCTGGCTACGTGGACCATTTTCCATTTCATCAGGGTCGTGTTCTTCAGGGTCATTTCGATTATCGGCTCAACGTGTTCCGGGCGAATGGAGAGGAGCATGTCCCGGATCTGAGGGGGACCTGCACGGCGTGGGAGAGTTAGCCTGATCCTGTACGGGTCCACCTCCTGGGCTACGCTGCTCCCAAAACGGGCCGAAAGCAGGGATGTCAGGACTCTTGCAAGCGTCCCATTAGTGTTGTGGCCAAAACACGCGTTCAGGGTCACAGCATCTCCTTCGTCTTCAATTACAATCGTATCTGCGTCCGGGAGCGGGAAATCCCCTTTAACGTGGTCCCGCAGCAGGCGGATTACTTCGAGCACTGCTGCCTTTTCCACGGGATATTTCAAGCGCAGCTTTTCTGCAATCTCTTCGTCTTCGAGTCCTTCACGGATGAAAGCTGCAATCTCTGCCCTGAGCTTTCCTACGTCCTGTGCGACCTCAAAAGGAACGGGAATCTCTTCTCCTGTCCAGCTCGGGACTTCACCCATGCCTTCAACCGGCTCGACCTTTATCCTGTCCCTGTTTGCTTCCCTTTCGAGGTCAGGCATCTCAATGACGCGCCACATATCACCTTTAGTTATGAAAACGGCTCCGGGCTCGGCAAAATTCACCACAAAGGCTTCGTCCAGCACGCCGATAGACCTGCCACTCACGATATCATAGATCTCGTACTTCTTTTCGTCCGGGATCATGGAGAGGTTATCGTAAAAATACTGCCAGCTCTTTCTGCGTTTTTTCACAACCCTTGAGCTTTTTTCGTGCCAGACCAGTCTGTAGTCCCCTATCTGGTCAACCACCCTCTGGAGCTCTTCAATCCGCAATTCTCTAAAAGGGTAAGCCCGCCTCAGTACCCTGAAAATCCTGTCTATACCGACCTCCCCAAAGTCCATAACCATGCCTGCAATCTGGTTTGCCACAACGTCAAGGGAATTTATGTGAGGGGAAACGTCTTCAACCCTGCCTTCAAGTGCGGCTTTTGTAATCGCCATGCTCTCTGCGGTATCGTCTGCTTCCATGGAAAGGATCGTACCCCGTGAGACCTCATGCAGCCTGTGCCCTGCCCTCCCTACCCTCTGGAGCAGCCTTGAGACCTGGCGAGGGGAACCGTACTGGACTACCCTGTCAACGTTTCCAATATCGATCCCGAGTTCCATTGAAGAAGTGCAGATAAGGCCCCTTAAAGCTCCGGACTTAAATTCCTCCTCGGCTTCAACGCGGGCTTCAAAAGACAGAGAGCCGTGATGGACTCCGATGGAGGCTCCAAGCTTCCGGAAACCTGCTGCAAGAGCTTCTGCACTCTGCCGCGTGTTTACAAAAATAAGTGTGGACTGGCTTTCTTCAACGATTTTCCGGATATGGAAAAGGTGAGATGCAAATTCGGGTTCACAGCCCACCGTCCTTGCGATATTCAGGACTTCTTTTTCTCCAGCTATATCCCCTCCGGAAAGCTGAGGGCTGACTACATAAAATTCAAGCAATTTCAGCAGGGCAACTTCAATAAGCGTAAAGTCCCGATTTGCTCCTGCCAGAAACTTTGCAACCTCCCAGGGGTTTCCGACTGTTGCAGAAAGCCCTATCCTCTGGAACTCCCCTGAGATTTCCACAAGCCGTTCAAGCCCGACAGCTAATTGGGCTCCACGTTTCGAGCCTGCTAGCTCATGGATTTCATCGACCACGACATGCGTTACGGTTTCAAGGTTCTGCCGAAGACGTGAACCCGTAAACATTGCCTGAAGAGTCTCAGGTGTAGTGATCATCACATCAGGCGGATTTCTGGACTGGCGCTGCCTTTCGCTTTGCGAAGTATCACCGTGCCTGACCTGGACTTTAACATCAAGCATCTGCCCAAGGACCTCAATTCGGGAAAGCATATCCCGGTTAAGGGCACGCAGAGGAGTAATGTAAAGGGCTGATATGCCTCTCCGAGCTTCAGGCTTCTTTTTAAGTATGCTTTGAAAAACAGGAAGAATTGCAGATTCCGTCTTTCCAGACCCTGTAGGAGCTATCAGAAGGGTATGCTTGCCGTCCATTATATGAGGAAATGCCCTTTCCTGTGGTTCAGTGGGTCGGGTAAAGCCAAGGGTCTTGAGAGAGTCCTGGATTTTCGGATGAAAGGAGTCGAATGTGTTGTTGAACGTCATTTTTCAAAAGCTCATTTTTGATGCTGTTGTAGCTGATGCTGCCTTAAAACCTCAGCAGGAAGAACTCTGAGTCTTTAGCATTTAGGAAAGAACGTCCAGCTTTAAATAGGTTCCAATCTGTGAAATGCCTTCTCTGTCAGCCTGCGGCTTCCGAGGAAAGGTCTTTTCGCAGGAGGAGATAAATTGCACTATTCATCGTTGAGGCTGTTCACCGTTGAAGAAGTTCACCGTTGAAGATGTTCACCGTTGAAGATGTTCACCGTTGAAGAAGTTCACCGTTGAAGAAGTTCACCGTTGAAGACGTTTACCGTTGAGGCTTGGAAAAGCCTTCCTATAACTGTAGTGCATTAAGATCTGGAATTATTCATCCTGAGAAGTTAGCAGATACCACAACTTTGAGGGCACTATCTTTAAATATATCATCCGGTTTTTCCGTTTCATACTGACCATTTATGGGCAGTTCAAATTTGAAAGATGACCCTTTTCCCTGAACACTTGTAAACCATACTCTGCCCTTATGCATATCAACAAAATATTTTACCAGAGCAAGCCCAAGGCCGGTACCTCCATAATGCCGGTTCGTTCCCGAATCAATCTGTTTGAAAGGCTCAAAGAGGTATTTCTGGTCTTCAGGAGATATACCTATCCCCGTATCTGTGACCGAAAATATAGCTCTGTTTCCGCTTTTTTTACAGTAAACAGAGATTTTTCCTCCTTCCGGGGTAAACTTGACAGCATTGCTTATGAGGTTATAAAGGATCTGGATAAGGCGGCTTCTGTCTGCCTTCATATCTCCAAAATCCGTATCTATCTTAAATTCCACTTCAAGGTTTTTAGCCTGGGAAAGGGGAAAGATAGTGGATTTCACCTCATCGAAAACCGGGCCAATAGAAAACTCACTGTAGTGCAGTTCCATTTTTCCGGCTTCTACTTTTGAGAGGTCAAGGATATCATTTATAAGCCGCAGGAGATGTTTTCCGCTGACAGAGATGTTATTAACATATTTCAGCTGTTTATCGTTGAGATCCCCAAAAACTTTTTCGAGCAGGATATCCGAAAAACCAATAATGGAGTTAAGAGGCGTCCTCAGCTCGTGACTCATATTGCTAAGAAACTCACTCTTTGCCCGGCTTGCGCTTTCCGCAGCATACTTTGCCTGAAGCAGTTTCTTTTCAGTTAATTTACGTTCAGAGAGGTCAATGAAACATTCAACAAAATATTCTTTGTCCTCTATGCTTACCGGGATCACACTCTTAAGGATAGGGATGAGCTCCTTTTGGGCATTGATAATCGTTCTTTCTGAATTATCCACACTCTGCCCAAGATCACTGATAGGACATTTTCCGACATCTGTAGGAAAGATAAAATGGTGACATATATTTCCGATAATCTCTTCTTTTGGCCTTCCGATCGTTTTAATTGCAACTGGGTTTATATCAACTATTTTGTGGCTCGAGGCTTCTATTAACAAAATTCCGCAAAGGTTTTTTTCCACTAAAGCACTCAACATCTCTCTTTCTTTCTGCACCAAACGTTCAGATTCTTTACGCAAAGTTATGTCCCGAGCGATTATCAGGAGAATTTTTCTCTGGTCGTCCAAAGATGAGGAACTAACCTCTAGGTCAATGATAGTATTGTCTGACCTTTTGATCTTCGTCTCAAAAAACGCCGATCTGTCCTCCAGAGTTGCGTTCAATGCGTTCTGAAAGCCGGGAAGAGATTCTTCAGTAAATAGAGAAAAGAATGAAATATTTTCAAGATGAGACCTATCATATCCGAGAAGTTTACAGCCTTTAGGGTTAACTTCCAGAATACGCTCCCCCTTTGTAATGAAAATCGCATCATTGGACTGCTCAAAGAGAGACCTATATATTTCTTCTTTAGCCATTAGATTATCCTCGGCCAGTTTACTTAAAAACATATTATTTTCTCATTTTTGCCTCAGGTTCAGCATATAAAGACACTTTTTCTGGATTGAAGAAGTTTAAATTATGAGCAATATGCCATAAAATAATTTATACTGTAAAAATACATATTACTTTTTATTATAAAGAGTTGTTGTTGATGATAAGATCTGGGGAAAAAATATGAATCTGGGCTTTTTTAAGGCCTGTACTTTTTTTCAGCCGAATCAAATTCTATGGTACCCGAGCAAGATGCATTTCAGGCTTCTCTAAATAAAAAGTGGAGATTTTCTCCCCGAAAAGCCTGTCTGATTAGCAAACAGGCCAAAACAGCAGAAAAAGATTAAGTCCGATGACGGTCATTCCCTTTTCATCTGCGGGAAAAGGATTACTTCCTTAATGGATTCGAAGCCGGAAAGGATCATAGTAAGCCGGTCGATTCCTAGACCCATGCCTCCTGTTGGAGGCATTCCGTATCCAAGAGCATTTACAAAGTCGTAATCGATGGCATGGGCTTCGAGGTCGCCTAAGATGCGCTTCTTGTCCTGCTCTTTGAACCTTTTTTCCTGCTCGAGGGGATCGTTCAATTCGGAGTAGCCGTTTGCCAGTTCCCAGCCGTTGATGAAGAGTTCAAACCTCTCAACAAAACCTTCTTTTTCCCTGTGGTTTTTAGCAAGGGGAGAGTTTTCAACAGGGAAGTCATATATGAAAGTTGGGTTTATCAGCTTGTCTTCTACAAGTCCTTCAAAAAGCAGGGCGAGGAATTCCCCGTAGCTTTTTGCCTTTTCATAGTTATCAATCCTGTTTTCGATTGCGATTTGCTTCAGCTCTTCAAGGGAGTGAGAAAAGACATCAATCCCGGCGTACTCTTTTAAGGCATCTTCCATGCTAATCCTCTTCCATGGGGAGCGGAGGTTGATTGTGTTTTCACCAATTTTGACTTTGTAGCTGCCGGTGAGCTTGAGGGCAATTTCAGAGATCATCCCTTCTGTCAGGTCCATCATGTCATTGTAGTCCCTGTAAGCTTCGTAGACCTCGATCATCGTGAACTCGGGGTTATGAGTTGTGTCGATGTCTTCGTTTCTGAAATTCTTGGCAATCTCAAAGACCTTCTCGTACCCACCTACAACAAGCCTCTTCAGGTATAGTTCGGGTGCGATCCTCAGGAAGAGGTTTTGTCCGAGGCAGTTGTGGAAAGTCTTAAATGGCCTGGCATTTGCGCCGCCGTAGACGTTCTGGAGGATTGGAGTTTCAAACTCCAGGAATTCCCTCTCAGTGAGGTAATGCCTGATCTCGGAGGTGAGCTTGCTCCTCATGATGAAGATCTCCCGCTTATCGGCGTTGACTATAAGGTCAAGATACCTTTTCCTGTACCTGATTTCAATGTCTTTTAAACCGTGGAATTTTTCAGGGAGGGCGCAAATGGATTTTGAGAGCAGGGAGAATTCAGAAACACTTATGGAGTTTTCACCTCTTTTTGTCCTGAAAAGTGTGCCCTGAATGCCTATAATATCTCCCGAATCAACCAGAGTTTTAAAAGTCTCGAAATCCTCATCAGGAAGACTTCCTTTTCTTAAAGTAACCTGAATTCTGCCCCCCTGGTCTCCAAGATCGGCAAATATCATTTTTCCAAGCCTGCGAATATTATAGAGCCTGCCTGCGGTTCTGACAGTTAGTCCTTCATTCTTTTCGAAATCCTCAAATTTTTCCAGGATTTCGCAGATGTCTACATTCTTGTCGAACTTATATGGATAAGGGTTAAGTCCCTGGTTTTTGATACCGTTTAATTTTGCAAGTTTTGAGTCGTCAAAAGCCACGGAGCCTGATAAATCTGTGTTATCATGCGGGGGCACCTGTTCAGAAAGATCAGTGTTGTGCATTTCCATAGTCATTAAATCAGTACATCCTCATTAAGTGATACAAATAACCAATATACAAATAAATGGACTGTAACAAATAAACTGTAACCGGTCAGTGATAAATTATTAGACCGACCAGTAATCAATCAGTAGACCGTAAAAGGTTAACCATAAATGAATTGATAATAAATAAATCATTTAAAGCCCAGAGCAGAAGGGAATTTTAAAGAATCTATCATGACCTGTTAACTTTAAGTTCACTTCTGCGGCTGAAAGCCTGAATTGTCAGGAATTATAACTGTTTATAAGCCTGGTTCCTGACATTTATTTTTAGCATGAAAGTGCTTCCAGGTACTTTCATTTTTTGTGCCTGTTATTCGAAGAATTTCATATGCGTTTTTCCATAGATCCATGCATCTTATATAAACATTAAGAAAATAACCTGCATATTAAAGAAAATAGAACTTACGCAGTTAATTGAAAAATACGAGCGGAAGTAACTTAACTGTATAAACTCAAATAATGTTGACGAGCCCGCATCTGTCTGATTTTACATTTCAAGTGCGTAAGTCCTGGAAAAATAATAATGTTTACCCAGAAAAATTGTTCCCAGATGTTTTACTGCACAAATATACTCATCAAATTAACAGAGGTGAGTTCCCCAGGGCAGATCCCCAACAATTTCAATTCCAGACTCTCTCAAAACATGAACTGCTCCTGCCTAAAATTCGTTGTCTGCCCATTGGCTCATACTGTTTTCTCCGAGTTTTTGCCTCTCCTGCCTCCGGTCTTACTTCTAAGCTTTGTATGCTGCAGCTTGCGGATGTTCTTGATCAGCCCGAGCCTTGTCCCATCCAGCAGATACACTTCAGCATTTTCAAGTTCGATCCCCCCTGAAGAAAAAACCGGACCAAGAAGGTCTTCCTGTGTTGATTCGTTGAAGGCTACGCCTCCGCAGAGTTCATTAAAAGCAGGCATAATAAAGACCTCAGGGTCTGCCCAATCTATTCTGTTTTCAAAATCAAGGCTTCTGAAGTGCCCTTTCAATAATTCAAGATTGAATTTTGTCCTGATCCAGGCAGGCTCAACTATGGAATACCCGAAGGTATCGGTAAAACGGACTGTGGGGTGGTTATGCGCAGTTATAACGTGGGTTTCAGCCAGAAGTTCAGGGGCAGGCCAGGTATGCCCGTGGAAATACCCCACTCCGTCAATGACCGCCCCCCGGACTGAATGGACCCTTATATCCTTTTGCCCGGTGAAAAGAGACTCGATTCCTCCGTCATGGTTCCCTGGAAAGATGTCAACATGTGCATTTTCTGCAAGTGTTTCAAGAAAGTGAGGGATCTCGTCCTTCTCCTGCCAGGAAATCTGAGGGACATTATGCTTCACATCCCCAAGTAATACTATCCGGTCAGGAGAACATGTTTGTAGATATCCCATTACTCTGTCCAGCCGGGCTTCAATCCGGCTTGGCAAGTTGATCCCGCTCCTGTAGAGGTCCCACTCGATCCCGAGGTGGATGTCGGCAATGACCAGAGCGGTTTCGTTCTTCGTGACAGTGAGGGCAGGCTCGTTCAGAATTGGGGTGATTTCAGGGGGCATAATAGGCGGAAGATCGTTTTTAAGGATTTGAAAAAATTATTTTCTCTGAAAAGAAAGCTATTCTTGAAAAGAGAGCATAACTTTTCAGACCCGCAGCAATATGTCGTTTACGATATTTAAATGGTAGGGCGCTGGTAAATTGCATGTGAAAGGCAAGAAAATCGTCATACAAAAGCGCGATTCTTGTAAAAATCACATATGGAGTTTAAAGGATTATTAATGTCTACATTCTTTTTATTCTTGTTTGAAAGTAACAGAATTCGTGCTATTGTCAGTTTTCACGCTTTTTTTTCTGTCCCTTTTTTACAAAGTCCTGCAGGTATTGCTCCTCTTCATTTTTAAGTTTGATTAGCACCATGAAAAGTGATTATATCATTCAAAGTAAAATAATTACACCAAATTTAAATTGGTGACACTCCTGGGTGGAGCATGGTGGGGAGTTACAGTCGCCTTCTGCTCCACAAGAAAGCGATGCCGATCGCGCTAATGGCTATAGCGGCCAGTGGTTGCCCCGCGGATTCCGCTTGGAGCGCTATTGCAGCTTCGCGATTTTCCTCTGCTAGTATATTTGTCGGGTCTAGCTCGATGGCTTTATCATAGGCAGCGATAGCACCAGAATAGTCACCCTGATTCACCAAGGCGTTGCCCTTGTTGTTCCAAGCGTCGGCATCTTTCGGGTCTAGCTCGATGACTTTATCATAGGCAGCGATAGCACCAGTATAGTCACCCTGATCCGCCAAGGCGATGCCCTTGTTGTTCCAGGCATTGGTATATGTCGGGTCAAGCGCGATGGCTTTATCATAGGCAGCAATCGCACCAGCACAGTCACCCTGTTCTGCCAAGGCGATGCCCTTGTTGTACCAGGCGTCGGCATCTTTCGGGTCTAGCTCGATGGCTTTATCATAGGCAGCAATCGCACCAGCATAGCCACCCTGATTCACCAAGGCGTTGCCCTTGTTGTTCCAAGCTTCGGCATATGTCGGGTCAAGCGCGATGGCTTTATCGTAGGCCGCAATCGCCGCAGCATAGCCACCCTGTTCTCGCAAGGCGTTGCCCTTTTTGTTCCAGAGGGGAGGAGCTGTTGGGTCAAGCATAATGGCTTTGTTATAAGCCGCAATAGCACCAGCATAGTCACCCTGTACATACAAGGCGTTGCCCTTGTAGAACCAGTCCTCAGCCGTATCCGCGTACACGGCAGGGCTCATCGCGATCATGATAAAGAACGCGAGGAAAACGGCGAGCAAGTATCGTGTATCCATATAACAATGCATTCGTTGAAGCAATATAACTTTAGCGATTTCCACCAGAATCAGCCAAAACGGCCACCTCTGTCACTATTCTTCCATCTGGATGCCCTGAATTCTGGCTCCACTCCCCGACTAGTATTGTGGCTATTTAATTATGGCGCATAATGTTTGGACTTTTTCTCGTCAGCAATTTTTCGCGTAAATTTCCAGTTTATCTTTCTTTCATGTTCGTTCCTTCTTTTGTTCACCCACCTACTTCGTGAACCAAAGTCTCTATATCACCAATATTACACTCTAAAAACTGATTTTTTGGATAAATAGGACTCAGTTCCAAAATCTAGTGATTTCTACATTTTTTGATTGAAATTTTGAATTCCCCCGCAGAATTCAATTTTCGATCAAACTCAATATTCAAGCTCTTCTGGCACAGGTCAATATGTCATGCT
>JASGVX010000139.1 GCA_030054735.1 Methanobacteriota archaeon
TCTGTCAATTCTGATAATCTGTCAATTCTGATAATCTGTCAATTCTGATAATCTGTCAATTCTGATAATCTGTCAATTCTGATAATCTGTCAATTCTGATAATCTGTCAATTCTGATAATCTGTTAATTCTGATAATCTGTTAATTCTGATAATCTGTTAATTCTGATAATCTGTCAATTCTGATAATCTGTCAATTCTGATAATCTGTCAATTCTGATCTATGGGCCTGAAATGGTGTAATAGTTTTGATTTAAAACTCCTGATCCACTGATCTAAAGAGCAATTTAATTAAAAAAGTATTGGGTAAAAAATACTGGGTAGGGACTTTGGCCCTGTATGTGATCAGACTCCTGTACTGTACCTCAGAATCGCAGCTATGCCTCCAAAAGCGTTCATGAGCTGTGAACCTTCATCAAAGTCTGTGGACACAAAAACTACCTTTGTATTACTCTTGTCGGCAAGCTCTGAGAATTCGTCAACAATGTCCTTAACCTCTATAACATCAAGAGAAGAGCCACATTTGGGGCAGTTTCCCGCTTCGGGAGCAGGCTCTCCGGGTTTCCAGCGCCGTGTCCATTTATTTTCATATCCGCAGACGCTGCACATGGCAGTAACTCTTTCTGCGCGCAGGTCTTCGGAGAGCAGAAGCACGTCCACCGCATTGATCTCAAGATTTGCCCTGACCTGAGCTTCTCCATAGGCTGCCTTACCAGAATCGGAAATCAGTTCCTTGAAAAAATCTCTGACAGCATTTTTCTCGCCCATGAGCTCAAGGTCCTGGAGTTTATCCCCTGCAGCATTAACAAGCTCGGTAAGCCCGGATTCATCAGTGTATGCCGTATCAAAAAGGCCCAGGATTTTCTTCATGAGCTCGTGGTGCAGGAAATCACCTGCGTAGAACTCTTCCTTTGTTGGAGAGGGCCCTCCTATAAGGATACCCTTGAGGTCTTTGTGGTCAACAGCCATGAAAATATCACTTGCAGCATCCCCTATCCTCTTGTAGAAGTCATGGATTGCAATAAGCCTGAGCTGCTGGAAACGGTGGGAACTCTGACCTCCTTTCCTCTGCTTGCCAGGAACTGTCGAAGTCAGGTTGCGGAAGGGATTAATTCTTTTTCCCACCAGAAGCCCTACAGTTGCTTCTCTGCGGTCAAGAACCAGAAGCCCGAAAGTATTCTTGTCCTTGAGCATATCCTCAAGAGGTTCCAGATAAAAAGATGAGTCGCAGTGGTACTTGTAAACAGTAATGGGCTCGGGAGGAATGATTACTTCACTTTCCATGCTCGTCTTGTTGGCTCCAATATCCACAGCACCTGTAAAGTATACTATACCATTCTCAGGTACTTTGTCCAGGTATCTGAGCCTTGAGAGCAGAGATTCAACTGCTCCCTGCACATTTGTCCTCGTAAGCTTGGACTTGATGTTGGCAGCCTGTCCATGCTCGTCTTTTAACTGGTTTGTAACATCGAAAATTTGCTTGTCAGAAGGGATATAAAGGGAAATAAGCTCAGTACTCCTTCCTTTCTTATCCCTGAGGCCCTCAAGCTTCTTTTTAAATTCGTACTTTTCGTGTGCGGATTGTTCAGTCATTTTAAAAATTCCCCGATGAATAAAGCAGTATGATTCGTGATTATCGTGAATTATTAATAAATTGAAGTTTTAAATTGATTTAAGAAATGTAAGTTAATCTTACAAATTAGTCTTCAAATTAGCAATTAAAGCGAATGAATCTGAATCTGCTTAATTTGAAAGGATCTGGAAAAAGTTTTTGATAATTGTTATTAAATCCGACATCATCGCAAACTTAGCCAGGTGAATCTGGGCACAGCAAACTTGGTCATGGAAAATTTGCTTATCCAGTAGCATATTTGTTTAGCATATCGGTTGCATACAACGGACAACTGGAGGATTCGATAAGGATAAATCACACAGTGAGTTCCTGTCTCACCCGAAATCCGGGTATAAAACCGCCTGGAACGCGAAAAACCTGAGAGAGAAATATATCTTTCAGGAGCCGGCACCTCAGCAAGCCGCCAAGCCAGTCGCTAAAGCTTGCATTTATGCTGCGCAAACCTGACAGGTTTCGCATTCTTTTGATTGCACTAGATATGAGACATAATCTTACTCAGACTGCATGTAATAGTTAAAAATTTATTTAATTTGGATTAAATTAACCCCTGACGGGATTATTATCCTAATAGAAACTTAGGTTTATATTTGTTTCTATCCCCAACTTGATTTATCGATTCATATTGCTATAAAAGTTTTCCAGTGTGCTGGTTTTCAAAAACCGATTTTGTGAGAGATAGTAGAATCAGAAAAAGAGAAACAATCAGGTTAGAACCAGAAAAAGAGAAACAATCAGATACATAAGAATGGAAAAAAGAAAGGTAAAATCTAGAAGCCAGGGATTAAACAGTGAGGGTTTAACCCGGAGAAAAAGCTTTTTTAACAGGAGATTTTCTTCCATCCCTTGAAAGCAGGACGACCCGGCTTATTTCGGAATCATCTGCGATTTCATACCCAAGGTGCTTTGCAACTTCTTTTGAGAATAGAAGCACTTCTGCGTGTGCTGGCATGGCTGAGCGGTCCAGGCGAAGGCGTGAAAACCCCAGGTGCATGTAAGCTTTTATTTCAACAAAATCGGGTGAAGCTTTTTTAATCAGCTCGGCATAACCTTTCGGATTGTACATGTTTTCACCCTTAACAAGGGTGGTCCGGATGACTGTTCTTGAGGATTTCTCTTTCATGATGTCCAGAGACTCATTAATCCGATCCCAGAGTGCAGGAGATTTTGGCTGGCAGACCCTTAGATAGGTTTCGAGGTCAGGAGCATCAATACTCATGTATAACTGGAAAGGATTGACCTTTTCAAGCATCGAAGGGACGGTTCCGTTTGTTACCATAAAAGTAGTAAAACCTCTTTTTTTGTATTCCTCAATAAGTTCTGGAAGATAAGGATAAAAAGTCGGCTCTCCGGACAGGGAGATTGCAACATTATTCGGTTCATTGCCCTCAAGCCAGCGTTCCCGGAGTGCATTTGGGGAGCCGCCAAAACCTGTAATTAATTTGCGCTGGCAAGCAATGCTTTCCTCCACTATCTTTTCAGGAGAGTCCCATTCTCCGGGCGCAGGGACGGACACTTCAGTAGGGCGCCAGCAGAAAAGGCAGCGCTGGTTGCACATAAGAGTTGGAGTCATCTGAAGGCAGCGGTGGGACTGGACGCCATAAAATTTTGATTTGTAGCAAAAACCTTCGTCATTCATGGCTTTTCTGAGCCAGAGGCAGGTTTTTACTGCTGAATGGCGGCCTGCAAGTGCATAACTCTGCTTTTTAAGAAGGGTCTCAAAATCAGGGATATCAAAGGGCAGAGAGGTCTGCTTTTCATCTCTGTTTTCTTCCGGCAAACCTTCTCCGGGATTTTCCTCTTCTTCCTTTTTTTCTTCAAGCGGCATTTTCCGGATATTAATTCTTTGTGGTATATATAAGGATCGGAAAATAATATTAGAGAACTGGAATTAATCGAATGCCAGTATTTTCACGTCAAAGTCCGCAAGATCTACAATAGGGACTCGTGCCGGCATTGGCACCAGGTTTACACGTTTCTGAAACTCTGTCTGAGCTTGCCATGTCCCGGAATTAACCAGGAGAACATTTTTGTAGCGCTGGACTCCAAGGGTGTGGACATGTCCCGTGTGAATAATATCCGGGACAGGATCAATTATAAAATAGTCTTTTTTCTCCGGGGATATAGAAACTCTGCTTCCGTATGTTGGAGCAAGATGCCTGCGCTTAAGCATTTCAAGGACTGCCCCTGCAGGCTCCTGATATGAAACGCCTGGGACACTT
Organism: Methanobacteriota archaeon; assembly: GCA_030054735.1. Classification (GTDB taxonomy): domain Archaea; phylum Halobacteriota; class Methanosarcinia; order Methanosarcinales; family Methanosarcinaceae; genus Methanosarcina. Next base: position 3,851 of record JASGVX010000139.1, read on the forward strand.
GCCACAAGATCGTCAATCGACCTTCCGTGATAGATAAGGACTCTAACACCATCAAGATCCACAAGAGCAGGATTGCCTACGAAGGTGACATTCTCAGGAAAATCTGCACGGATCCTCTCAGGAAGGGCAGGCTGCGGTTCTGCCTGGCGTACAGCGTCGTGGTTTCCTGGACTTATGACCACGCGGATGCGTTCGGGAATTTCCCTTAAGTACTCCGCAGCTTTCCTGTACTGCTCATAGACATCAAGAATATCAAGTTCCATTTCCTGGTCAGGATAAATTCCAATTCCATCTACCAGGTCTCCTGCAACAAGAAGATAACGGACCTGGGCAGCGACCTCTCGCATCTCTTCTGAATCAGATTCCCCCTTTAGAAAATCCAGAAAGTCCAGCCAGGAATCTTCCAGGAACTGAGAACTGCCAACATGAACATCCGAGATAAGTACGGCTTTGCCGTGGCTTCCTGTCCTGCGCTGGACGCTGTTAGGGACATCCGGCTGGAGAATCTTTGTGGCAAGCATAAGGTTTCCATCATTAGTGACCGAACCCGTTACTCCAATAACCTCGTCAAGAAGAAGCCGCGAAGCCAGTTCAAAGAGTTCTTTGTCGCTGTTCCGGATGAGAACTGAAAAAGAGCCTGTCGGGTCTTCAAGAGATAAGATTTTGTGCCCGTTATTTGTGCTGCTGATATCTGAAATCATCCCTATAATAGACAACTCCTCGTTGCCTCCATCTGATCCGCGGCGAAAATTCCTCCTTTTCAAACTCTCTATAGGGCGTGTATTCATCCTGCCCCTTAGGATCTCAGAAAGCCTGCTGTACCTATCCCTGAAGTATTGCACAAACTGCATGTACTCTCCTATACAGGTCGAATGTCCAGTGATATCGGAAAGCACGGTAACAGGATTAGGGCCTGGAATATGCCTGAGCTCTTCTGCCCTGGAGCTTGAACTAAAAGCACTTTCATGGTTTGAGAGAAAGGGGGATGCCCTGGAAAGACGGTTAGGAGTAGAAAGAGAAACTTCCTGTCCGAAAAAAGAGGCGTCCTGTCTCTCTTTACCTCCTGAAGATACAGGTGGATTAACAGGAGAGGAAACGGAATTGATTACAGAATCGGTAAAAGGATCAGAAGTGGAATCGGCAACGGATTTAGCAACAGACTGAGAAACAAAGTCAAGAGTGTGCTCTTGAGAAGAAGGAATATCAGAATCTGTTTCTGAATTGTTGCTTGGAGTATCAAACCTGGAAACTACTTCCGGCTCAACATTTGAAGTAAATTCCGCTTCCTTAAGAGCATTTGAAGAAAGATCAGGAGCTTTTACCATGTCAGAACTTAATGGTTCCAGGGACGGAGAGGAAATGCTCTCTGAAGTCCTGCTCTCTAAAGACATAGTGCCGGCAGGTGTTTGGGAAAGTGTTAGGGGAGACGATCCTGAACTTGTACCTAAAACCGTTTTCGAAGCTTCAAAGCCTTTCAGGTCGATATGTTCGGGTTCAATAACGAAAATACAGTTATCAATAGTTGAGAGGATATATTTTAGAAGGCTTTCAGGGGAGTTACTTGATTTGATTAACTCTACTGCTAATGGGCTTATTTGATACCCTTCTTCTGTAACTGCCCTTACAATATCAATTTCATTCATAATTTCGACCTGATTTCTCGACGTGGTCTCCTGATTGCCATAATCTATTGAATCTGTATGATCTGACGTTTATCAACCTGAAGTCAAAAGATTAAGGCAAAGACCCATTAAAATATAAAAACCAATCAAATACAAAACTAATTCGATACAAGTACAATAACATGGCATAGTTTTAGTAATTTTTTTATTCTCAAAATCATTTTTCAAAATAAATTGAAAACTCCTTTTGATCCTATAATGCATTATATATGCCAGTCTATTACAGCATAATCACCAGTATAAGCTGACAATGTTGATATAATCATTGATAACGCTACAGTAATTATACAATCTACTTTTATAAATCTCATGATGATAATATAAGAGTCCATCTGCCAATAAACATTTGTACTTTAGAATGCACTTTAGAATATAGAATAAGTAGATCAGTGGCTTCCTTTAACCGCCTGTATCACTATGATATTAATTGAGGTTTTGCCATTTTCTATTAAATTCCTTATTTTTCAATAGTATATAGTTATAATATTTATTTTGTAAAAAAATTTGTTTAAGATGATTTAAAGCCAATTTAATATAATATTACATCCTTAATTATAATTATGATCATTTTTACTCTTATAATATAGAAAAAAAATTCTATTTAAATTTTTAATACATAATTAATATTTATAATTTTATAATATTTATTAAAAAAATTATACTAAATCAGGCTGTCTTAAAACTCAAACCATTTCTACAATTGGATAATGAGATACATTAACTTTAAAAATTACGGGATTCCGTATTCAGCGGCATTTTATTGTTCAACTTTAAAGGCACTAAATATAATTTTATGACAAAATAAGCAATTTTAGGTAATTTTTTTACATTTAAATTATTATTAACAATTTTGGCAAAGGCTCATTTGATAAAAACTCCTGAATTAAAAACTTGCTCTGCCGGGTCTACATTTCAAAAATAAGTAAAAAATGAAAAGGTTTATATTACGAGATTGAAAGATCATAGCATAAAAAATAAATCTTTAGTATTATTTTTAATTATTTATTAGCGAATATTAATAATATATATAAATAAATCCAAAAAAACAGCGTATTGAGGTTAGCATTATCATTCTTACTCATATTTCACGTATTAATACATCCCATCTCTGCTGATTAGCAGAGAACCGAAGAAAAATGAGAAGAATAGAAGTCTTATTCAAAGTAACTGAAACCTCTGGCGCTATTTGTGTAAATTCAGGAAAAAAAATGAAAAAGAAAGAGGCAGCAGAATGAAACATAGAAAAAGTTTCACTGGACCGGAATTAAAAAAAGAGTTGAAACGGTGCTTCATTTATTCCGTACTCTTGATTATTTTTTGCTCAAATATATGCCTTGCAGAGGCGGTAGGGACAGAAGATTCGGACGAAAATCTTAAGGCCTCAAACGGCGGGTTCTTTGACAGGATTATAGCGTACATAAAAGGACTGCTGGGACTAGAGGAAAAAGTTCAGAGTTCCGAAGCAGAAACCGCAGGTATGCAGCAATCAGCAGGTACTGAAGAAACAGTCCTGAAAATAGCGACTCCAAATGTCATAAAATCCGAATCTATGATGGGAGACTACTATATGGGCATCTTTTCCCATCTTTCAAACCCGCCATTAATGAAAATGGATTCTGAAGGGCATCTTGTCGGGCAGCTTGCAGAAAGCTATGATGTCTCGGAAAATAACACATGCTGGACCTTTTACATTAAGGACGACCTCTACTGGAGTGACGGAGAAAAAGTAACCCCGGAAGACGTTGAGTTTTCAATCCGTTACTACGGGGAAAAATCGCCCTCGGCTGGCTGGATAAATGAGACCCTGGAAAGCTCATCGGTTTCGGGAGACAACAATTCCGTGACCTTCAAATTTAACAAGCCTTACACCCGCATTAACCTTGAATTTGCGACCTACATGATCATGCCCAAACACATATGGGGATCGATCGAAAAACCTTTGGAATACACAAGTAAAGGCCCATATGTGGGCTGCGGGCCCTATTACCTCAAACTGGTAGACCTTAATGCCGGAAAACTCGTTTATGAGAAAAACCCATACTGGAAAGGAAAATCTCCGGAACCCAAAACTGTAGAGATCCACTTTTACTCAAGTGTGGACGTAGCCACCCTGGCTCTTGAAAACGGAGAGGCTGACACTTATTACAAATACGCAAGTTCATACCCGTATACCGGCATTGAGCAGCTTGAAAAAACTGGAAATTTCGATTTCATTGAAAAGACAGATATAGGGCTTATATTCCTTGCTCCCAATTTGAAGAAAGCTCCTCTTACAGATAAGGAGTTCAGAGAAGCACTGGCTTATGCAATAAATTATGAAGAGCTTGTAAATCTTGAGACTCTGGGATATGGAAGAGTTCCGAACCGTGGTTTTGTGCCGCCAACAATGGAAAATTTCAAGGAAACCGAAAAACTTGAGTACAACCCAGAAAAAGCCAGAGAAATTCTTGAAAAAGCAGGATACTCGGACAGTAACGGAAACGGAATCCTGGAAGGAAAAGACAGGAAAGACATCAAGCTTAAAATCCTTATCAGGCCGGATTATGCCCGTACAGGCGAGCTTCTTGAAGAATACCTTGAACAGGTAGGCCTTGACTCTGAACTGAGGTCTGTAGATGCAGATACCTGGTACACTCTCAAGGACAACTACGAGTATGACCTGACAGTAACCCGCACCACGCCCTGGGGAATGCTCATGCACGCAAGCTGGGGAAGCGGCTATTTCGATTCCAGAAGGACAGGACAGGGAGTTATGCATAATCTGGATGACCCCGAATTCCTGCAACTCTGCGATGATATCCTTGCAACCACGGACCCTGAAGAACTTGAAGGCTATTCATCAGAGCTTCAGGACTACTATGCAGAGAATTTGCCTGGAATTCCTCTCTACTGGAACAAAGTTGTTACCCCATATAACAGGCAATTTGAGGGCTGGTATACCGATCCTCTTAAAGGGATATATAACATTGAGACCTTCCTCAATATACATAAGGTATGAAAGGACCAGCCTTTGAGGAGATGCGAGGCAGGAGAAGCATTTGAGAACAATACTTTAAAAACATTAAGTGGTACGATGCGTGAAGCAGTAAAAAAAACGTTCAGGTACGCAGCCTCCTTTCTCCTCATAGTTACCCTCAACTTTGCGATCCCGAGGCTCATGCCAGGGGACCCCGTAAAGAATCTCATAGGAGAAGACGTCTACGTCTCAGAGGCCGCAATGGAGCAGTTGAGGGCTGAGATGGGGCTGAACAGGCCGCTTTATGAGCAGTTTACAGCTTACATCGGAGACCTCCTCCGGTTTGACCTGGGCTACTCATATCACCTTCACAGCCCCGTTGCCGAGGTTTTGAGGGATAGGATTGCCTGGACCCTCCTTTTTGTGGGAGTTTCCGTGCTTCTGGGAGCAGTTCTTGGGACCCTGCTCGGAGCATACGCGGGCTGGAAACCTGAAACAAAGGCAAACCGCCTCATATGCTGTGGGTTTATTGCGCTCTCTTGCACACCTCCTTATTTCCTTGCCCTGCTTTGCCTGGATTTCTTTGCCTTTGAACTGGGGCTTTTTCCATTCAAGGGATATTATGACGTCCCAACCCCAGGAAGTGTTATTCACCACATGTTTTTACCGGTAACTGTGATGGCACTCTTTTCTGCCTCCAGGAACTTTCTTATAATGCGGGGGAGTGTCATACAGGAAAAAGGACATCTTTATGCCATCTATGCCAGGGCAAAGGGCCTTTATGATATATCTATTCTTTTCAGGCACGTCATAAAGAATGCCTCCCTTCCTATCATTACCCTGCTGGCACTTGATTTCGGATTTCTTTTCAGCGGAGCCCTTTTTACAGAGATCATTTTTTCCTTAAACGGCATGGGAACCCTTATCTATGATGCAATAATAGGAAAAGATTACCCTGTCCTCCAGGGGTCTTTTCTGGTAATAGCCCTTGCAGTCTTGCTTGCGAACATGCTTGCGGACCTGCTGTATGCAGTTGCTGACCCAAGAGTCAGGAGGCCGACATCATGAAAAAGGGAATATGCATACAGAAAAGTCCCGGGCAGTGGAAAGACTCTATAGCCCATTATTTAAACCTCGATATCCGAAAATACAAAAAAACCTTTAAAAAATTCAACAGGGGAGGACTTTTTCTCTTCTTCTTTTTCCTTATACTTGCCCTGTTTCCCTCTCTTTTTGCCCCTTACCCCCCGACCGAGCGTTTCGTTTCCTATGAACCGCCATCTGCTGCCCACCTCCTTGGGACAAACGATATAGGAAATGACATACTCTCGGAGCTGGTTTATGGAGCAAGAATCTCTATGATGGTGGGCTTTGCCACTGCCTGCATATCAACCTTTATAGGCCTCATGATAGGGCTTTGTTCAGGTTACTTCCGGGGGACGATAGACGAGCTGCTTATGGGCTTTACAGACGTTGTCCTGATAATCCCGAAGATCCCTCTGATCATAATCATAGGTGCTTTCCTTCACCCAAGTATCTGGACTCTTATCCTTGTCCTGGGTCTTCTTTCCTGGGAGTCCATTGCAAGAGTCGTACGCTCAAAAACACTTCAGATAAGAGAAGCAGGTTATGTTAAAAGCGCCCGATGCATGGGATTTTCCTCATTTCACATAATGGTCTCGGACATTTTCCCAAACCTCATCCATGTCCTGATGCCCAAGTTCATGCTAACAACGGCTTCGGCAATGATTTCCGAAGCCTCACTTTCCTTCCTGGGACTCGGTGACACAAGCATGAAAAGCTGGGGAATTATGCTTTCCTTTGCCTTTTCCAGGGGTGGTTTTATCAGGGACATGTGGTGGTGGTATATACCTCCTGGGGTTTGCATTGCACTCTGTGTAATGTCTATTGCAATGATAGGATTTGGGTTCGAAGGAAGGGATGAAAAAGAAAGAAGAGGGATGGATGCGGAATGAACACCCTGCTGGAAGTAAAAGACCTCGTGGTTTCGTTCCATGGAAATGAAACAGAGAACAAAAACGAAGATAAAAACGAAAGCGTGACCGCAGTTTCCTGCCTTTCATTTTCGATAAGGGAAAAAGAAACACTGGCCCTTGTAGGAGAGAGCGGTTGCGGGAAATCTGTCGTTGCACATGCTATTATGCGTCTTCTGCCCCAGGAATCCAGAGTAAAAGGGGTAATTAAATTCAGAGGCAAAAACCTTCTGGAGATGAACGAAAAAGAGATGGCAAAGCTCAGGGGGAAAGAAATTTCAATCATTTTCCAGAACCCATCTCTTGCTTTAAATCCCGTATATTCCATAGGACACCAGCTTGCAGAACCCTTCAAAATTCATGGGCAGGAAAAAAGGAGAGCGGCAGAGGAAAGAAAGGAAGAAAAGAGGAAGGAAAAGAGGAAAGAAAAGGGAAAGAAAAAAGAAAAGGAGAATACCATCCTCTCAAAAATTGTAGAAGCACTTAAAAGAGTGGGTTTTTCAAATCCTCATGAATACATGGGTTACTACCCTTCCTGGTGTTCCGGAGGAATGAACCAGAGGTTTCTAATCACGGCTTCAACCATACTTGACCCCTTCCTCCTTATAGCAGACGAACCTAGCAAAGGGCTTGACAGAGACCGCGTATCCGAACTTGAAAATGAACTGAAAAATCTGAAAGAGATGAATGAAAATGCCCTGCTTCTGATAAGCCACGACCTTGGATTTGTGCGGCGGCTTGCAGACAGGGTTGCAGTAATGTATGCAGGAGAAATCATTGAGATTGCTGGCCCTTCAAGTTTATTTGAAAGCCCGCACCACCCTTACACCCGGGGACTGCTTAACAGCCTGCCGGAAAATGGTTTTGTGCCCATACCCGGCTCGTCTCCGCCTCTTAGCAGCCTGCCTGCAGGCTGCAGGTTCCATCCGAGATGCCCCATTAAGGAAAAACGCTGTATGCAGGAACATCCCGAACTTAAAGAAAACAATGGAAGGGCAGTGAGGTGTTTTTTGTGGCCCTGAAAGCAGAAAACGTCTCAAAGACATACGGGTCAGGCCTGCTGGGCAGCAGAAAATGCATTTTCCGGGAAGTGTCGTTTGAACTTGAACCCGGGAAAACCTTCGGGCTGATGGGGCCCTCAGGGGAAGGAAAAAGCACGCTCGGAAGAATTGTTGCAGGGCTTGAAAGCCCAACCAGCGGCACGATCCTTCTTAACGGGAACCCGCTTTTAGGGATGAAAAAAGCCGAATACACAGCTTTCCGCCGCAGGGTCCAGATGATGTTCCAGGATCCTACAGATTCTTTTAACCCCAGGAAACGTATCGAGCAGTCTATCTCCGAAGTCCTGAAACTGCTCAATAGCCCGGAAAGCAAAAGACTTCAGAGCACAAAAGAAATGCTGAAGACAATAGGCCTTCCCAAAGAGGTGCTTGCACGCTACCCGTCCCAGCTCTCAGGCGGGCAGCTCCAGCGCCTTGCCCTCGGCAGGATTCTCCTTCTCGAGCCGGAATACATTGTGCTTGACGAACCAACCTCAGCACTTGACGTTTCGGTCCAGGCCCAGATCCTGCACCTTTTGAAAAAGGTCCAGGCCGAAGAGGGGATAGGCTACCTCCTGATATCCCATGACGAAGCCGTCATCCGCTTCATGTCGGAGAGGATTGGAATGCTTAAAAAAGGGAAGCTGGACATGATTAGAACATAATACTGGAATATATTCCGGAACAGGCAGGTATAGAAAGATTTCCTCAGTCCCGTATAAAAAAAAATATCCTGCTCCATCGCGATCTCCACAATTTCCATGGAAAAATGAATACTCCACAAAATCCATTTTTTTATTTTCTTTATGAATAAAAGTTTCCTTACCAGAAGGTATGGAAAAGTTATCACATAAGGTGAAGTTTCACCCTGAGGTCTGCGTAACTTCCTAATAAAAAGAGAAGGAGAAAAGGAAGAAAAGAGAGGAAAAAAAGTACTGAAAAGAGAAGGAGAAAAGGAAGAAGAGAAGAAAAGAGGTGCTGAAAAGAGAAAAATCAGAAAAGCTCCAGAACGGTTTCAGGGTTTTCGAGTACAGTTATTCCTTGCAGCCCTTTTACAATCTCAACATTTCGCATATCCACGTCCCCGACAAGGACTTCAACGGGCCCGCCCTTTACAGCATTGTAAGGACAGAGTTCTTTGCAGGCCCCGCAGCCTTTGCATTTAAGGAGGTCTATCTGGTCTGTGACACCGTTTTTTTCAGAAATTGCCCTGTTTGGGCATTTTTCCCGGGGAGGACAGAGCTCACAGTGCCTGCACTGTTTCCTATCAATGTTGTAGGGAATTTCGGATATTATAGAACCTTCAATGTCCACAGGTACGATATTGACCGGAACCCTTCCTTTAACGGCCTGGGCAGCGGCATTGCTTACAAGGGAATCGGCAATCCGCTGGCGATTTTCGAGACCGTGTTTGAAGTTGCAGGCGTAATGAAGAGGGCATTATATCTGTCAAGGAGGAAACTCCCAATTTTGGGGGAACTTAAACCCTGCTCACTTTCCTTGAAAATCTCTTCCAGGTAGTCTCCGCCTGAGATTTTCACAAGCTTCTGCTCAAGCCCGTAGATCCGGAGAACTTCTTCGGCTGCCCTTTAGACATATGTGTTTATGGAAAGTTCGGAGTTTCTGAGTTTTAGTTTTTTAAAGACCTGATAACTGCGATCCAGGAAATGCCCTGCTCCTGTAATACCCCATGCAATTCTCTGAAAGCTCATGGAAAGAAGTCATGCCTGAGGGGATAATATAATTTTCTAAAAAAAGAGTATTGTTTAGTCCTAAATAATTTAGGGATAAAACACTGAGAAATAAGAACGGAAGTATAAATAATCGAATCTTTATTGTATCTGTTAGTAGATTACTAATTCACAATGGAATAATCACACTAATGTCGTGTCAGTCATCAAGGATTATACGATATTGAATCGTTGTAATCGATTATAGGCGACAACTTAGCGCTGACGCGACACTAAAGATTTTCGGAGGAAAGCAATGGGTAGAGAGCATACATATATGGATAAGATGTTTAGAAGACCAGATTATGATCCTGAAGACCAAGGAAGTTTTAAGTAAAATCTCGTTTTTGTTCCCACGCCATTTGGTGAAGATATCCAAGAGAAATATTCTGCTATTAAAGACGAATGTTCGAAGCTTGGGTTAAGTGCTGGAAGAGTAGACGAAAACATTGGAGCAGGTATAATCATTTGAGAAATAACCGTATCCTCTTCAAATTCGGTGGAAATCTCTGGCTTTCAACTCAATGAACTTTTTCTCTGATTAGTTGAGCCAGAGATGGCATCTCAAATTTATTGCTTACTCTATCACATATGTAGGACTTACGCAGTTGAATTGAAAACCACGAGCGGAAGTGACTTAGGAATGGTGAAAATTTAATTTCAAACACATATACCCCATATTATCATAACAGAAAAGGGAAGCCACTTTAGAGCTCAATACATTCCAAGAATTTATCATAAAATACTTGGAAAATTGTACAATATAAGAACCACTGTTGAAAGAAAAAACTCAAATGATGTAGTTGGATACAACAGGTCAAAAACAACAACAAGAGGGAGGGAATGGGCTAAAACATTTGTATCGATAAGCAATATTGCTACATTACTTACGGCACTTACGGCTTTTAAAGTTGGAAGACATGACCTGATAAGAGCACCAGGTAAATTATAAAAAAGGAAAGCTAAAAATTGGAGCCGGCTTGAAGCCGGCAGTTTAGTTTTAAAGTCTTTTAATACCTTCACTGGTCAAATGCACTGTTCAGTACTTGTGGTTCTTCAGTACTTGTGGTTCTTAGCGCACTCGATCATTTTCTGGAGGTTGGCAGTGGGGGTCATGCTGACAATTCCGCAGCCAACTGTGAGCAGCCCGACACCTGCGTCGAGTACCTTCTTTGAGGCTTCTTCGACTTCCTCAAGAGTTCCGTTCCAGAGTACAGCTACAGGGTCAAGGTTTCCGACAATTATCGCATCTTTCACATTGCCTGTTGCAGTCTTGATGTCTACTCTCTGGTCTACACTAATGCTGTTTACGCCGGTTTTGTCCATAATTGAAAGGCCATCGGTTGTCTTTCCGCAGACGTGCAGGACTGTGGCGACATCGAGCTCCTTCATAGCATCAGCGATCTTTTTCTGGTAGGGAAGTGCATACTTCTCATAGTATTCTCCGCCGATAAGTTCGTAGCTTGCAGTCGGGTCAATTATGGCTATAGTGTCTGCCCCGTTTTCAACCATTGCTTTTGCGTATGCCACATTGAAGTCCGAGCAGAAGTCCAGAAGTGCAGGGACAAGCTCTTCACCTGTGAAAAGGTTTCCAAACCAGGCATCCCCGTTGATGTGCTGGGCCAGAGAGAAGGGGCCGATCATGGACCCTATTATTGGGAGCTCCTTTCCGTATTTTTCAGAAAGAATCTTGACAGCTTCAAGGATTACTGCAATTCTGCCTTCTTTCAGTTTGTAATCCCTTAATTTGTCCAGGTCTTCAAGGTTCTTGACAACGGGCTTGATCACAGACGGCTGCTGCTTCAGGTCGCCAGCCTTTATTCCACAGCCAAAGAGTTCAGCCTCAGCCGTGATGTCAAAAGGAACTCTAACAGCTTCAAAGCCAACTACAGTGTGCGCAGCTTCTGCAAGTGTTGCCATTTTTTCTGCGTCCTCATGGGCTTCAGGCCAGTAGGCACCGCAGGCTTCCATCTGTTCGACAGTTCCGGTCTGTGTGAAACAAACAGCAGGCATTCTGTCTACTGGCTGTTTCCTCAATGCACGGTATAATCTTTCTTTTGGTGTATATTTTGTCATCTATAATCCCTCTCTTAGTTCTTAGACAGACCTAGTTTCAAAAACCCATGCTATAAATAAATATGTACTATTATTCATTAATTAAAGATTTTATTATATAAATTTATCAATTCAAACGTTAATACTAGCTGAAAATTCCCTCAACACAAGCAAATTTGTTTTATTTCTGCCTGTTGATGGAAAGTTTAAAATATCTGGTGATTCGCAGTTTTAATAAGTGTTTTATAAGTGTTTTATAAGTGTTTTGTCGGTTTTCATAAGTCTAAAACAGGTTGACGATAACGAATCATTGAAGGCAGAAATCAGACCTTTTGCTGTTTTTGAGGTTCACTGGCAGACAGCCAACTACTGAGTTTTTTATTCCGCCCCCCTGCTTCCAGATAACTTGTTTTTGAGGTTCACTGGCAGACAGCCAACTACTGAGGAAATAGTAACGATTCGGTTCTTGAAATCCGGACTGGGACAGGAGAATTAACACTCAATATTTCTGCTTATTATAAAGATGTTGTGGCGATTGACGTTTTAAAAGTGATGATAGACTTTGCAAGAATAAATGGAGAAAATCAGAACAAAACAATAATCCATTTCTATAATGCTGGGTTTCTAACCTATGAGAATAACGGTGACCCATTTAATCTTATTATCACACAGATAGCTTTACATCACCTGCCTGACTATTGGAAAATAATAGCTCTGAAAAGAATTTATAGAATGCTAGGAAGAGGGTAAATTCTATTTACGTGATGCTGTGTTCCCTTCAGAGATCACGGATTAGTAGCTACTTTGCTAAAATTCTAACTGATCTGAAAAACTCTTCAGGGGACAAAACGCATATGAAATTCTTCGAATAACAGGCACAAAAAATGAAAGTACCTGGAAGCACTTTCATGCTAAATACTGAAGAAACGGAAATCCACATAAGAGAAGAATTTTCAACACTTGACTGGATTATGGAAGGCCTACTTGAATACTCTGGGATCTCATATTGAAAATATTATATATGATGGAATTATAAGCAGTTATATGCAAAAAATAACTATAGTAGGACTTACGCAGTTGAACTGAAAACCATAAACGTAAAAGACTTAACAGTATAAATCAGACTAATGTTGACGAGCCCGCATGTGCCTGGTTTTACACCCCAACTGCGTAAGTCCTATTATAGTTTAGTTATTCCAGCAGGCGATATACAAACATATAGCAACAGTTTATATAATCCTTATGTTATAAAAACATTGAAATCTAATCGAATTATGTCCCGTGCCGGATTAGACTTGAAACTCAATCTCATATTAATCTCATATTTTTGCGGGGCGTCAAGGGTGCCTGATGCCCCAAATACTTCTGGAGGAATGTAAATGTATGGCATAGCACTTGATCTGGGTACCAGCGGTTTTAGGACCCAGCTTGTTGATCTAGAAAAGAATGAGACCTTAAAAACAGTTATAACCATGGGTCACCCCCTTCCCGGAGGTAATGTCATGGACCACCTGGACTTTGCAATCACAACAGGTGAGGACGTGGCTCACGACGCAATTATAGAAACCATCAGGAGAATGTTCCAGAAATTTGATGTCGACCTTTCACAAGTAGAAAGGATTGCAGTTTGTGGAAACCCTATCCAGCTTTCTCTTTTTCAGAAAATCGAAATAAGGGATCTTGCATACGCTGGTGAAAACAAGCAGAAAATGCTTGGAGTCCAGAATGTAAAAAGAGATGCCCGTGTATTTCCAGCATCAGAACTTTTCGGGGACGACTTTCCTGAATGTGAAGTTATTGTGCCTCCAGCAATTAAACACGAGATCGGGGCTGATGCCCTTGCCATGATGTTAGAAACCGATTTTCTTCACCAGACAGAACCTGCTCTTGTGACTGATTATGGGACAAATGCAGAAATGGCTCTCAAAGTCGGCGACCGGATAATTACGGCAAGTGCTGCGGCAGGTCCTGCAATCGAAGGGCAGGGCATAAGTTCAGGTATGCTTGCAAGCCCTGGAGCAATCTGTGACGTAAAACCTGCGGGTGAATACTGGAAAGTTATAGTGCTCGATAAGGAGATGGAAAAACAGAAAGCCTACCTTATCAACCCTGTAACCGGTGAAATAAAAGAGCCCACCGGGTACGAGGCTGTGGGTATCACAGGTACAGGGGTTATCTCGGCTTTATCCCTTGCACTGAGAAGCGGTTTGGTTGAAAATCCTCCAAAACTCCCCAATGGAAAACTGATTCTGGGTCCTGGAATCGAAATCACTGAAAAGGATCTTGAGGAAGCCGGAAAAGCCATGGGCGCAATTCGAGCTGCTCACATGACTCTCATAGTGGAATCCGGGATTAAATATGAAGACCTTGAATACGCGTATATGTCAGGAGCTTCGGGAGCTTACGTAGATGCAGAGGATGCCCGCAGGCTCGGAGTCGCTCCGAGTTATGCTAAAAAAATAGTACAGTTTGGAAATACTTCCCTTGCCCTTGCACGGGAACTTGTGCTGAAAAGGTCCAGGCTTGATGACGTTATTGAAATTGCAAAAAAGATCACAGCCGACCACCTGATGATGGCAACAAGCAATACTTTCAACAATTTCTACCTTTGTGAACTCTCTTACTGGACTATGGGAATGCCCCTTGAAATGTATGATCAGATGCTTGAACTCTATGGTTTGCCCAAGCTCCCTAAAACCATAGAGCACGCCAGTATAGAAAAACGGGTCAGTAAGGATATAGAGCAGGTAGGAGTCGGTGGGCTTGCCATCCTTAAAGAAATAGGCTTAATTCTTGAAGTCCCTGTGGAGAAGTGTATTTACTGCCAGAAATGTGTAAAAGAATGCCCTGAAGACGCCCTGGAAATCGTCGAAACAGACGGCAAAAGGATCGCAAAATACGACAGCCAGAAATGCCTTGGCACAAGCTGCCACCGCTGTGTCAGCGTCTGCCCCGAAGAAGCCATTGACATCACAAAACTCAAAGTCAAAGCAAAATAAAATTCGTGGGATTTATTTTCTCCCACTCTTTTCTTTTACTCAGTATTAATTCCGCTCACCTTAGATAAGTATAATTTTTCGTAATCAATAGTCCTTCTGATCTCAGCTTATTGTTTAATCATCAATCATTCTGCTTGAGCGAGTGCAGCGAGTGAAAAGGACCGAGGGCTGTTGCGATTACATCACAACTCCCAGAAAAACTTCGATTTTCTATGATCCCGAATCGCAATTACGGTGCTGAAGCTAATATTATGTTGAAATTATAAATTAAAATCAAATCTTCCCATAAAATCAATGTTTTTCAATGGGAATCTTGAGCATTATTTTTTTAACTGAATAATACACAGAAAGACCCTATTCACATAAGAAAACTACTGGAATTTTGTATATTACAATAGTAGGACTTACGCGGTTGAATTTGGAAGCAACAGCCCTAAACCTCAACTGTCTTAATCTATGGCTACATAGAAAAGTTTATCGATGCTTATTTTGTTCCTCAAGTGCGTAAGTCCTAAATAGATTGCACCTGAAAAGATATTTTCCTTCACATGGGCTCCAAGTCAATAGTTTATATATTATGTCTATATCCGTATGGACAGTTATTATCAGGAAATCTTGTGCCAGGAAATTATCAGGAAATCTTGTGCCAGGAAATCACCAGGCGATTTCTACAAATATTTACTAACACCTAATATATTTACTAACACCTAAAAGAAATTTGATGCCAATTATGAAATTAAATCAAGTTCGGATAAGTTCAATATGCAGGAAGTGTTAATGTGACTGAACGACAAGTTGAAACTGTACTTATCGAAATTCCTAAAGGAAGTCGGAATAAGTACGAGTACGATAAAGAAACGAAAGCGCTTAAATACGACAGAATGCTTTTTTCTTCAATGGCATATCCCTCAGATTATGGCTTTTTCCCCGATACTCTGGCACTTGACGGTGACCCATTAGATGCTATGGTTTTGACCTGGGAACCTACCTTTCCAGGTTGTGTAATAGATGTACATCTTGTAGCATTGTTTGATATGGAAGATGATAAAGGAAGAGATCATAAAATACTATGCGTTCCAAAAAATGACCCTATGTGGAATTATATTACGACAGTTGAGCAGGTTCCGCCTCATCTATTTAAGGAAATTACTCACTTCTTCCAAACTTACAAGAATTTAGAGAAAAAACAAGTGAAGGTTATCGGTTGGAAAGATCTTGACACAGCAATAACTGTACTCCAGGAAGCTAAGGATCGATATATTGAGAAAAATAAATAATGTAATCACTAACGATTTATTTTTTTGCTTTATGTCAGGCGTGGCGTTCTTTCACACAGCCGGTTGTTGACAAGGGGGGACTTGCCCCCCTGCTCTATGTATTTTCTTTTCATTTAGCATGAAAGTGCTTCTAGGTACTTTCATTTTTTGTGCCTGTTATTCGAAGAATTTCATATGCGTTTTGTTTACAATGCGGTCTCCACCCTAACATAATCGTTACAATCCCAGATGGTCTTTGATTAGCAATGATTCAAAGTACAGAATACAGCATTGATGCCGTTCCTATCCCAAGAGGTTCCGTTATAAGTTTGACTCCGTACTTTTCTTGAATTTCCGTAGAAATTGCACATGGGATTCCGGGAGTAGAAATTACGCAATTATCCGAAATTACGGATTCAGGAATTGTATTCGCACTGGGCGTCGCCTCGAAAATAATGGAGAACTTTCTGGGTTTTTTAGGGTCAAAAAGAATAATCCCAAGGCTGGAAACGGTTTTTTCTAGAATGGCTCTGTCAGTATCATATCCGTAAACCCTGAAACCTTTATTTACGAGGTGGGCTACTCCAGGGAAACCCACTTTTCCAAGGCCCACGGCAAGCACATCTTTTGAGTCCGCTTTCAGGTACCTGGAAGCTATCTCAGCATATATTATGCCTGTGCAGGGCTGGTTGTTGGCTATTTTTCCGTTTTTGAGGTTATGGGCAAGGTAAGTATGGTCGTCTGCCATGAGGATGATCTGAGCCCCGTTTTTTACTGCCTCGTAATACCCGCTGACATCGGGCATATCCGTAACGAAACTATCAAACCCGAAATACTTGGTAATTGCATGCAGGGAAGCAGAGAAATTCCTTATTATCCCGTTTCCTGAAGTTACAGGTACGATACCTACTTTTTCACAGCACGGTGTTGTGCCATAGAAATCTTTACAGATCCCTTTTATATCAAGCCCAGTAACTTTCCGGACAGCAGAATCAGCCTCTTGAAGCTGTCTGTTAATATTTTCCAGGTCTTCGGGGGTTAAAAGTGCCATTTTTTACCTCTCTTTTCAATTTTTAAAAAAATCTTCCTGCTTTACGCAGCAGCTCCGAAACGGTCTCTCAGGACCAAAATCCCTTTGCTCTTTTTAGCCTCGGCTTCTTCTCTATCCTTCCCCCAGAAAACCAGGGTGAACACAGGATTTTCGTCTTTACACAGGAAAATCTCGATGCCAGGCTCTTCGTAATATTTGCCGTAATCACTTCCCATGGACAGTAACTGTTCCCCAACAGGTATGAAAACTCCATTTTCTGCAAGCATGAGATGTTCGTAAATACAGTACCCATCTTCAGGAAGAGTTTTGATTTCTTCTATACCCTCTGTAAAGGCGCGGAACAGAAGTTCTATGAGGTTAACTCCGGAAGAATAATAGACTGCAGTTGGGGTCTGACTTGGGAAACGGGCATCGATTTCAATTACTTTCAGCCCATCGGGGCCGGAAATTGCTTCCACGTCCATAATCCCTTTTAAGTGCAGGTTCGATGCAAGGGAATAAGCTATCTCTCTAAATGAAGGGTCGAGAGGGAGAGGGGTTACCATATGGCAGCCATAGCTACCGTCGAAATGCACAAGGGTTTCTTTTACTACAGCAAAGTGATTCCCGTCTCCGATGACCTCAAGGGAGACCACTTCCCCTTCCACATATTCTTCAATCAGCATGCCAGGCTCAAGGCTTTCAAGCTCTTCCCTGTCATAGATAATTCTTGCTCCCACACTGCTGCTTTCACAGGGGGGCTTTACAAAATAAGGTGGTTCAGATGGTTTGTCCTGAGGGGTTGGGATTCCTATGGACGCAAAGTATTCTTTTGATTTTCTTTTGTCCCTGCTAATCCAGTAAGCATCAAAATCAAAGAGTACCGGGCAGGAGAATTTATCTTTTATGGTGCTCAGAAACTCTATGCACTCAAGGTTTTCGTTTACCGGCAATATGGCATCAACAATTTTTGAGACCTCAAGAAGTTTTTCCGGCTCCTTTATCACATCAAAGCACTGGAACTCATCTGCATAGTTTCTTACAAGCGCCTGAGGATTTTTGTCTATCACAA
The DNA here is from genome assembly GCA_030054735.1 of Methanobacteriota archaeon. Classification (GTDB taxonomy): domain Archaea; phylum Halobacteriota; class Methanosarcinia; order Methanosarcinales; family Methanosarcinaceae; genus Methanosarcina. The sequence continues at coordinate 21,665 of JASGVX010000139.1, forward strand.
GCACTTTCATTCCGGCTTTCTTAGAGAGATATGCAGCCTCAAAGCCCTGCAGTTTCCCTCCTATAAGACATATCGTTTTCAGGCTAACACCCCAGGACTTTTTCAAAATCAGTCTGCGAGGCAGGTTCCATTCCCATAATCTCCAGCCTTTTGACAACGCTTGTAATATCCCTGTCCCGCTCTTCCATGCCGCGGTCATAATTGGCAACACCCTCAAGCCTGGGATCTGAAGGGAAGATAGAGGTTACAATATTTGCCCCGGCGTTTAAGCGGTGCACCATGCCGTCGATACCTTCAAGGTCAAGGGAAGCAGGGATCAGGCATTTCGGGAACATGAGCCTGAGAACTGCTATAATTTTCAGTTCCGAAAGCTTTGAATTATCCCTGAAATCCTCAAGTGGAGTCCCTTCCTGGGGCAGGAAAGTCATAACTCTTACCATGTTTGGATTGTTTGCTTTCATTCCCCTGATGGATATGACAGTCGATTCTATATCGTTTCCTATGCCTGTAAGGATCCCGTCTTCCACACAGTATCCATCTTGTTTTGCAAAGCGTCGGGCATTGAGCCGTCTTTCGAAAGACTGTCCGACCCTGAGCTTTTCATAAAGTTCGAGGTCATAGGTTTCCTGGTAGAGGGCTAAGAAATTTGCCCCTTTCTCCCTGGCTTTAAGAAGAGTGTCTCTGTCCATCACTCCCGGAGAAATCATTATTGGAAGCCCAAGTTCTTCCTTTACTATCCTGACAAGATCCACAAACCGGTCAGGGTCATCATAATAATAAGGGTCCTCTCCCATTGTCAGGTCAATCATGTGAAAGCCTTCCCCTTTCAGGGCTTTGCACATATCTTTTACCTCTTCTACGGTAAGACGGTAGCGGTTAATTTCATTTTTACAGTTATAGTAGCAAAAAGCGCACTGGTTTTTACAATAAGTTGAAAAATAGATGAAGCAGTTAAGAAATACCCTGTTGCCGAAATAATGGTTTCTGACTTTTTGAGCTACGTAGTAAAGTTTTTCAAGTTCTTCTTCGGATTCAAGGGAGAGAAGAGCTCTCAGATCATCGTCAGTTAATTCAAAACCTCCAATGATTTTTTCTCCGAAACTATCAGGTTCTTCAGTTACCATTTTTTGGATCAAAACTTCACCCTCTCAAAAATTTACAATCTTTCCCATCCTTCTAGCCTTCCTTCTACATTTTTCCGGCCAGACCTTCCGGATCTCTTCGCCATTTTAAGTTTCCGGATTTACGGTCTTTTAGTTTTATAGCCTTTTATTTTCTTTAGTTAATGTCGCCATTTTTGTGCTTCTTATATCTTTAGCTATTGCTTTAAGAAGTCTTTTGATGTGGTTTTATGACGGTCCAGCTTACAGGTTGGTGGAAATTCCATTATAGTAAGATTCGGACCTTGAGGCTCTCTTGATATTCTTGAAGTCATGCATAACTTTTAACAGGCGTTCAAGCCCGAAACCTGCCCCTATCCAGGGCTTATCAATACCCCAGTCCCGGTCCATGGGTATGGGGCCCACAACTGCAGAGGAAAGTTCGAGCTCACCGTGCATGACGTCAAGGGTATCCCCATAGACCATGCAGGAATCGCCTGCGATCTCAAAATCAATCCCAAAATGGTTCAGGAACTCCGTGATAATGCCCTCAAGGTTTTCCCGTGTGCAGCCTGATCCCATCTGGCAGAAGTTAAGCATAGTAAACTCTTCCAGGTGTTCTTTGCCGTCAGACTCTTTCCTGTAGCAGGGCCCTATTTCGAAGATTTTTATTGGGTCAGGCAGGACTCTATCCAGCTTGCGCAGGTAGTTGTAAAGCGTTGGGGCAAGCATGGGCCTTAGACAGAGGTTTTTATCTACTCTAAATATTTGATTTGAAAGTTCCCTGTCGTTGCCAATCCCCATCCTCTCAATATACTCTGCAGGGATCAGAATCGGGGACTTGATTTCCAGAAAACCCCTGTCTACAAAGAATTTTGTGATTTCGCGTTCGAGTTTTCCCAGGTAATTTTCCCGATCTTCTGCATATATTTGCTGAAGGTCTTTTTTTCTCCGGGAAAGCAGCTCGGACTCAAGCTCCCTGAAAGGCATTCCGGAATTCAAAGAAATCTCATCTTTTGGACTTAGCAGTCCTTCGAGTCTGTCAATCTGACTCTTTGTAAGTGCAGGAGCACTTGACTGAAGAGGGACTGAAACTGATTTAGCAGAGCTTGTCGTTTCCCTTGCTGATACAGATGAAGGCGCTGCCGAAGGAGAATTTGCTGTTGATTCGGAGAAAGGGGCTGGTGTGGAAACCACTATCTCGGGCACATTCTGAGGTCCGGAAGACAGTGTCTGTGTAGGTGCTGTTTTTTCAAGCTGTTTTGAAGCTCTTGTAACGGATTTCGGCATGGCTTTTTTAGTTATGGGAGCAGAAACGACCTTGACTTTCACACTGGTCTTATTTTCGCTCTTTTTTGTAAGGAAGTTATTAATATCCTCATCCGAAACTCTGCAGTGCCTGCATGTCCTTTTATATTTGTGCTGCCTGAGTGCTCTTGCGGTTCTGCTGCTCCTGGAGTTATTTACAACAAGCCTGTCTCCACAGGCCATTTCAATATAGATCTTCCTTCGTGAAACTTCGTGGTACTTGATTTTGTGGATTGTTCCGGTCCTGGATATCCAGAGCCCGGTTGCAGATATCAAATTTTCTAGTGGTTTTTTATCCATAGTTTTACCCTCGGTGAACTAAAACCCGGCTAATTTCCAAGAACAGTATTCAGAACCCCGGCTTACAGAAATAAGCATGTATCCAGCAATTACTGACAGCTACCCGGAAAAGAGATCTACATCCCAGAAGATAAAAACGGTTATAGACTCTGGAATTATTTTCCTGACTCTATAATAAACCTCAGTGGAATCTTATGCAAATGCCATTCCGGGATTCAGAAACGTGGCGGAAACCCCGGGAATCTAACCCGGCTGAACGGATTTAGAGTCCATTCGATCTACATGATCAGGTTTCCTCCTTGACAAAATAGAATAAAAATTCTATAGTTATTTTTTTTCTATAGCAATCTGATTGATATCATAAAATAATATTATTGAATATATATGTTTATTGGTGAAAACTGAACAGAATCTTATTCTGATTTCTAGTTTTTAGGTAAACAGCTTCACGTAGGTAGATAATGTAAAATATTTTAAACTAAAGAAGTTCTATATCAAAAACACAAAAATTGGATAAAATCCGGAATATAAAGAAAAATTGTTAAAGAAATGAATCAAATTTTAACCCAAATTTGACAGAAGCATAGAGTTTAGAATATCTAAATAAGCTTCATGCTTCTGTTTTCATCATACAATTAAATGTTTTGTCTTGAATCTTATGATTTTTTGACATTTACCATATTACATAAATGTAATGTGTCAATGCGATGTGTTTTGTGTAATAAAATACTCTATTATTTTACAGAATCTGTCAAATTAGGGTTTTAAATCAAGTTTTCTTTAAATCAAGCTTTCCTGATTATGAATGGTCGTACATCCCGAGCGTGATTAGAGTAAGGGCAGTTGCATTTATGTCGTCTTGTTTATTTCCCCAGGCTCCGCTTTCACGGGCTTTTCCGAGGAGCCAGCGAATGGAAACTTCAACTTCTTTTTTAAAGCCTGCAAGGAGCAATGCCTGAATTACCAGATTGCTTGTAGAAATATGCTCCCAGCCTCCGTCCTGCCCTCTCTTTGAAAGGACCCATTCAGCCCTATTGCGGATAAATTCTTCAAAATCCCTGCTTTCTGTCAATTTTTCCTGCTTTTTGAGGGCTGAGATTATGAGGGAAGTGGTACCTACCTGTTCCCAGGCGGGGCCGTAGTTTTCGTACAACCAGTCACAGCCTTCCCTGTCAGAAACTTCCATGTCAGCAAGAGCTCCGATACTATAAGCAGTATCATAGACGTCTTCGTTCCATGAGCCTCCATTTTTCCTGGAAAGTAGCCACTTTTCCGGTGCCTTCAATATGATTCCTTCAGCTGAAAGGGCTGAACATGCTCTTGCCGTATCTCTTATCGAAGAATTCCAGCAGTCACCTTCCTTTTTACGGATCAGGCGGGTAATATAGGGGTTTTTGAGTCCCCAAAGAGCATGAGCCGATATTGTATTTGCAAGTTCCTTTACTGACTCGATTTGCTGGGAGGAAAGCCATTCGAAGCCTCTTTTTACTATATCAAATTCCAGGTTGCTTGACATCTTAGGAGCTTTTCAGGCTTCATGTATTAATACCTGACCTCACGATTTTTTTACATGTTCTTTAACCGTCTTTTTGGGAGAAAGCTTATAGTAAATTATATATACGATGTTTTGCATATTAATGCATAATGGTTCGCCCAAGGAAAAGAAAAATGGTGAATTTTAAACACCAGCTACGGCATTTCAGGCCGGAAAATTTCGAAGAAGGTTCTTCTGCTGGAGTAGTCCTGACAGTTGATGAACTTGAAGCCATGAGACTCAGTTTTCTGGAAAAACTGACCCAGACCGAAGCTGCTGCCTGTATGGATATTCACCAGTCTACTTTTCAGAGGACGCTTAGAAGAGCACTTGAGAAAGTAACTGAAGCCTTTGTTTATGGAAAATCAGTAAAAATTGAAGGAGGAGATTACAGGATGCCAGGAAGAGACGGTAGCGGTCCTGAAGGTAAAGGACCTGGCGTGGCCGGCCGGGGAGGCCGAAGAAGGTACGGGAACAGGGGAGGAACATGTGACCCGGAAACGACATGCATATGTCCTGAATGCGGGTACGAAGTACCTCACAGGGCAGGAGTGCCGTGTATTGAGATGAAATGTGAAAAGTGCGGGACTCAGATGCTAAGGAAGTAACTGATAACGCGACAAAAAGAGTGAATAAAAGGAGATTTTATATGTCAGATGAAAATAGGACAGGGACGCAGGGCCAGGGGCCAGAGATGGGCAGGTATTACTGTACAGGTGATAACGCCCCTGTGTATATGAAGAGGCCTCCTGCCGATTTAGAAAGGAAATTCGAAAGTAATGCCGGCTACAGGCAAAGGATAGGTGGCGGGCAAAGGATAGGTGGCGGGCAAAGGATGGGACGCGGGCAAAGGATAGGTGGCGGGCAAAGGATAGGCTGCAGGCAAAGGGGCTGCATGTCGGGTCAGGGTTTCAGGCGCAAAAGAGCTTTTGAGTTCGAGAGTTCTCAAGTATCCGGTACCTCGCATACACCTGATGGATACTACCCGGCACCTTATCAGGAACAGTCTGAATCTGAAGCGGAGTCTTTTGAAAAAAGGATGAATCTCCTGAAACAGGAACTTGAAACCATTTGCAGGAAACTTAAAACTCTCAGACTGCCAGAAGGTGGCAGGCAGTAATTTTTTTTGTCTGGAAAATGGCCTTTTTTCTGCATTAATTCTAAAGAAGATCTTTTCCCTTGCAACTTTTTCTGTAACTTCCCTATCTCAGGTGTGATTCTCTTTATTTCGGGCCCTGGCTTTTCCTGTTCTTTCTTGCTCATGGCTGGTGCCAGGACTTCTTCATCTTTTGCCAATGACGGAAAAGCTCGACAAATTCATTAATATCGTGTACTAGAAGCACCGGGATTTTTGCATTCCTTAAGACTTTTGCATTTCTTAAGACTTTTGCAGATACGCATCCAATCGAGAACTGTTCATATCCGCTTTATCCAGGCGAGCCCACAACAATCATGTCAACTTTTTGCTCTTATGCAAAGTCCACAATTTCTTCAGCCGGATTTCCTTTTATAGTACTATGGATTTGACTTCCATTTCGGAAGTCTTGCCTTTTCCTCAACATAAGAGGTTGCTTTATGCCCTTATAAATCGTATAAAACTATAAATATTAATTATGTGTTAAAAACTTAAACAGGGTTTTTTGTTTATTATAAGAGTGAAAATAACCCTAATTGTAATTAATAATATAATATCATATTAAATTGGTTTAAAAACATTTTAAATGAGTTTTTTAGAAAATAAAAATTATAACCAAATATTATTGAAAAATAAGGAATTTGATGGGAAATGGTAAAACCTCAATTACTCAAAAGATAAGACTCAAAAAATTTGATTTTTGGTATTGGCTCATCCATATTCCGGATTTTCGTACTTTTCACTATCCTTTCCCATACACGATAAGTACGAAACCTTTGCATTCCTTACTAATCCGCTCAGAAAAATCATTCCTGTATCAACTTCTTCTCACTTTTGTGCCTTTACCGGAAAACCAGCACAGGAATTTTTGAATACCTTATGATTTTATCAGACACGCTTCCAAGTACAGCCCGTTCATATCTACCTTTTCCAAGCGACCCCACTATGATCATATCGATATTATTATCCTCTGCAAAATTTATAATCTTTTCAGCCGGATGGCCTTTAAGCACCCTGGTTTCTACTTCCACACCGGCATCTTTTCCAATCCTCTCCACATAAGAGGTTGCTTCATGCCCTACTCTCTCATGTTCATCAAGCACTTCTTTTGACCATATTTTATCCAGCGAAACTGAGCGATAAGGTGTTGTATCAATAACATACAGGGCATATACTTTTGCCCCACTGCACCCAAGCATTTCTATACCGAAATTTGCGGCTTCGTTTGCGGTCTCTGAGCCATCGGTAGCGATCAGTATCTGTCTTCGCGGTTTACATTTGATATCAGTGTTTTCTTCCATTCTTATCCCTCGTGTTCTTGATTTATTGTTTCTAAATTTGTGCTCCTGTATCCAGGGTTTTCATCCTCTTTACAGGCCTATGTTTTTTCCAGTACAGAGCCACAGGTCAAAATCAAAATTCTTCAAGCTTACTCTCTATGCTCTGACTACCGCATTTTATTCTCTATCTAATTATTGATTTGCTCATATTAATAATTTCATCAATTTATTTCCCAAGAATAATAAAAATATCCCACAAGGTAAAAGTCATATACTTCAGAATACAATTAATAAAGAGGAGAATAGATCTTGGGAAAACAGAAAACCAAATTAATCCAGATATTATTTTTGATGTCCATTATACTCCTTTTTGCTTCTGGTAGCGGCTGCATCCGGAGTTTTGAGGAGGAAAGCTATTACAACATCAATGATATGGACATCTCGGCAGATCGTGTAGGGGCATCTTTTGTAGACCTTAATGTTACGACATACATAGAAAAAAACCAGGGAGATAAAGAGAAAAACACCTCTCTTCTTCTGAAAGCTTATAGCAGGGAGAGCGGGCTGCTAGAAGCACAGGAAAAAGTAAATATCGGGAAGCTGAAAAAAGGGGAAACAAAAGCCGTAAGCCAGAGCCTTAGCCTTCCCAAGGCCGGAGGACATGATATACGCTCAGTCCTTTTTGAAGAGGAAATGCAGAAAGGCAGCGGAGAAATTAAAGTTTACAACCTGGATTTTCTTCCTGCCAATGTGCAGGATATAGGGATTGAAATTTCCGAAATGGATTTCCAGGTCAGAAAGGTGGAAGACGGAAAAGTCCTCGTTGAAAGTGATATTTACATAACAAACGAGGACAGGGAAACCAGCCCTAATTTCCGCACGCTTGTTAAGATCCGGGAAATGGATGCAGGACTTCTTGCAGATAAGGCCTGGATCCAGACAGGGAAAATCAAGCCCGAAACAACTGTTATCCGGAGTGCTAACCTGACAATGCCTGACCAGTACAACTACGTTGTTGAAGTGTTGATCTGGAATAATGATACTATCGTAAAGCGTGGAGAAGGTTATATCCAGCTCCATCCAGAAATAAAGGTCAAGGATAAGACTGAAACGGAGACCAAGAAGATTCAGACAAGTGATTTCGTAAATATTGACGAATATGAAATGGTTCCTGAAGAAGAGTACGCCAGAAAATCTACTCCAGGATTCAACCTGTTCCTGTCAGCAGTCCTGCTCTTTTCGGCGGCAGTTCTAAGGAGGCGATTTGGATGAGTGAAATCGAAAAATCAAGTAATAAAGAGGAGCTCAGGTCAGAAAAACAAAATACAATATTGTCAGACCTTGGGGGAGATTTTAAGAAAGGAGTTTTTGTGATTGCCATGCTCTTCCTGCTTGTGGCAACAGTCCAGATTTATTCCTCCATAGAGCAAATAATCGGGATATGGTTCGAGTATCAATATATACCCATTTTCAGGGCTGTGTACAATTTCATTATCCTGCTCATATGCCTGTACATCATCAGGCTGTACATAATAAAACGCTGAAAAATGCTGAAAAACGCTGAGATCTGGAAAAACAAACCGCTAATTTGAGGAGACTTTAAATTTCAGTCTCTTCAACCATCTTTTTTACGGTTTCAAGTACGAGAACCGCATCCTGCCTTTTTACGTCTATTTCATTTTTAATGAAAAAATCAAGCACTTCATTCCTTTTTTCTTCAGAGATGAGACCTTTTTTAGCCCCTTCTTTCGTAAGCCCGAGATAGCTCCGGTCAGGGTAGTAAGAATTGATTGCAAGCTCCAGAAGATCCTCATATTCTTTTTCGCTTACAAGTCCGGCAGCCAGAGCTGCTTTAAGAGTCTCCCTTATGTTTACCAGCGGCACGGAAATGGGTTCAAAGGTATCAGGGTTTGTGCTTACGGCAACCTCGTCATCAGATTCAATTACACCGTCCCTGTACCACTCATAGACTTTTCCGACGCCTATCATGCCGTGCGTGTCCAGTTCCGAAGCCCTGAGAGCTCCCATGCTGGCGCCACCTACAACTTTTACGCCTGCATTAAGAGCAGAGATGATCTCCCTGTGTCCGACCGCAGCCCTGTCAAAGAAGATTCCATCTATAATTCCCATGACATTATACCCCTGTTTGACAAATTTTTCAAGCTGAAACCTGCGTACAGGAGGCTGGTAGTCTGCCCTGAGGATTTTTTTTGCATCCTCATGGCTTATGCTGTTGCCGGTAAAGATTACTGCTTTTGCTTTCATCTTCTTTTCCACGGCTTGTCGTTTTTATTCCTGGAAAACTCTCTCTTTTTCCCTGCGTTGATTCTTCTTCCTTTGCGGTCACGGTCTATCGTAAAGAGCTCAAAGCCCGGGATAATTACTCTGACCACTGGCACTGCAACTTCTTCTCTTGAAAGGTCAACGACAAGTACCCTTTCGCTAAGGTCCTTCAGTTTTTCGAGTATCACGTCAATGTTTTCCGCAGGGCTTTTCCTGGAGAGATCCTGAACTTCGTAAAGGGAAATCTTTTCTCCTTCTTCGAACCAGAACCAGTTCAAGCGCTTCATACGGTCATACCCTACACTCCGGATAAAACCCTCTCTATCCGTATCTTCCCTTGCGCCCTGGATCTGGACAACCCTCGACTGTGCAGCTTCGGTTATTGCTCTTGCAACCGCGATTTCGGGTTTCAGGTGGGAACCTGCCCCCATGACCAGAAGAGCCGGGTCTTTTAGTTTTACGTCATCAGTTGCCGCAATAATTGTAGGGATTCCTGTGTCAGTCGGGACAAGCCAGATTTTGAGGTCTATTCCTGCGTCTTTGAACTTTTGGGCAAGTTCATAGACGTACCCGTCTTCTTCAGTGAGAACGATCTCTTTTCCAAGTTCTCTGGTAAACTGGGCTGTGCTGATTGCATCTCTTTCTATGACCTCAAGCAGCCCGTGAAGGATAGCTTCCTCAAGCACGTTTCCTGAAGCCAGCCCATTGGTATTGCTCAGGAATAATTTCTGACACTGTCCGGGGCTGTCATATGGGTGATATACTGCATTTGCACTCACAAAGACTTCTTCTTTATTCAGTAAATCGTATGCTTCGACCCACTCAAGAAGAGAGCTTGGGTTATAGGGCTGAGACAGGATAAGGGCATCCGGGTCAAGCACAGTGCAGTTTTCCCTGGCGTTCAGGTAAGATTCTACAAGAGCAGGAGCTGAAATGTCGCCTGCAATGTTTGCGTTCAGGCCAGGCCTTTCAGCCAGACAGCGTTCAAAACTCTCCATTATTGCCGAAATCCTGGCTCTCTGTTCAGTTGAACCTTTGCCTGAGTAGATGCTGATTGCTCCCGGAGCGGCACTGGGGCGAATTGAAGAGAATATAGGAATTCCGAGTCTGTCCAGGTTTGTAATATCTGCAATTCGGGTAACTCCTATCTTTTTTATTTGATCTTTTGTGTTTTCAAGGGTTGTGGCTTCATCATACACGCGCTGTGTGCCTTCGATGTATGAGAGAGATCTGTCAATTTTTATCTCGGGCATAGTTAGAAACCTTCTCATTTCCTGTTATATATTTTGTGATTTTTCGGGATTATGGATCTTTTTACAGAGAGTTTTCGTAGTTGTTATGAGAGAACTTATTTGACAAACAGAATAACAAGTGAAAATACATGGAATACATGGAATACACAGAATAGCGCTATATATTGCAGGGTCTATAAGTATGTAAGAGGGTTTATAAGGGGGTTTTGTCCAATGAATCTTAAAAAATTGTTTCTGGAAGAAAAACTAGTGTCGTGTCAGTCATCAAGGATTATAAGATTTTGATTTGTTGTAATCGATTATATACGACATCTTAACGCTGATAATAACACTGGAGGTTTTGGTCTCCTGAGTGAGATTCATAAAGAAAACTTAAAATGCAAGAAATATTAAAAGATTCCGTTGAAGTTCTCAGGTCTCGAAGTTGAAAAGAGGTCTCTTCAGGCAGTCTCAAAACTCAAACCATTTCTACAATTGGGTAATGAGAACCGTTTACTTTAAAAACATGACCACTTAAAACAGAGAAATTTAGATATGAATTAACCTTATAGTAGAAAAAATTGACACAAATGTAGAATTAACTTTAGTTTTGAGACAGC
>JASGVX010000140.1 GCA_030054735.1 Methanobacteriota archaeon
TCGATCAAACTCAATATTCAAGCTCTTCTGGCACAGGTCAATATGTCATGCTCAAAGAATTGTGCCATATTCAAAATCTAGTGATTTTTGATTTTTATGATTATCACTAGATTTTGGCATTGTGTCATTTTAAATCGACTTAAATAATTTTTTACAAAATAAGTATTATACTCAAATATCATTGAAAAATAAGGAATTTGATGGAAAATGGCAAAACCTCAAAAAAGTAAAAAAGATTAAGATTTATTGTTTAAAATCATTTCGTCAAAAAATACATTTTTTGCCACTTTTTAAATTATTGTATGTTTTGAGTATATAATTTTTAACTTTAATTTTTATAGAGAAACATGGTATACTATAGTCAAACATTGAAATTTCTGTAATTACTATGTGTTTTATGTCTAGTTTATTTTAATTAGTCTAGACCAACGTGATCATAAAGTATATTATAATTATATCTTAATAATACTCATAATTCTTATATCTTATCCTTGTTTTTTAAAGATTATTTATAAGATTAGATATAACTTAATATCTATTAATCTGCACAAAATATGGAAAAAATAATTTTAAATATATTATAAGAAATGTATAAATTTATACACTAATTAAAATATATCTGATAAATAATTGATATAAAATTTTATTACAATAAAATATAAGCTATATGATTATAAATATTTTCAATTATCTGTTTATGTATTATCTATTTTAATATTACTCAATTAAGTATAGATAATATACTATCATTAACATTAAAATATAAAATAAAGTCTTATTTTTAAAACAAATAATTTTAAGTATATATTATGTTAATATAATTAGTATATTTACCATAAGTTAGAAAACAAATATTTAGTTAAATAGTTATTAAAATATCACTTTTAATTTATAATAGCTATGTAGAAAATATATTTTATAGAATATCTCTTAGATTACCAATTAATCAAATATATTATGTTTACTCTAAAATTAATCATCATCTATTTAATACATATATATATATATTATTTAATATATGATATTACTAATTTCAATTTCTAATCATTTTTGAGAATTATGGAAAATTCCATCTAAAGTAAGATTTATTACACTATAATTATAATTTATTTTTTGACTACAAGATGCGGTAGTTGGTCAAAAAATCATAAAAACACATAGCATAATAATTAAGATATTTACAATGATATTAATAAAATATTATTTTTAAAAAAAAAGTTTAACGATTTATAATTAACTACCTGATGTTATGAGTTAAATGTGCATTGATAGATACATATAGACTATATGAATATATTCTATTGTATTTGGAATCCTTTTTTCTTAGTATTATTTTGCATTTAATGGGGCGGTGATCGGCGAAAAGTACTGTATTCTTATAGTATGTAGAATAACCGACTTAACAAAAATAGGGGGTAAATTGGAAATTTCACTTTGAGCTGGATCTGTACATATATTATATATGAATAATCTGATTAATACATTTTACTAGATGTGCAAGATTTAACTCAAAAATGAGTACGAGGCTGACAATGACTAATTTGCAAAAAATAATAATGCCAATGAAAATATATTATAAACATGTGGATTTGTCCAGTAAATACAGAATCAGGTTTGTTAAAAGAGTAAATTCTTGAATTTATGATTTGAAAAAACCTGTTTTTTTAAGAATTCATTTTTTTAAATATTTATTGATTATTTTTGTTGCATATGTAAATATGTTTTTATTTCTTTTATTTCAAAATATATATTTAAAGATACTTTATAATTAATATTCATATATTTTTATATAATATTTTTTGTATCAAAGACTCTATACTCTTTAATCTAAAAATAGACTAAAACACATATGTAAAAAATAATTATATTTGTAGTTATATACAATAAATCTCCATTATATGTATAATATGGTCAAAAAATAACGATATTCAAAAAATAAGTTTTTGTTTTACTGTGCCATTTTAAAGTCATAATACAGTTACATACTAAATATATGCTGTCAGAAATAATTTATCCCTATTTTTATCAACTTTTCCTGTCAGAATTAATATTAAGAAAGCCATATATTTATTTTTTATTTAATATTTAGTACTTCTTATTAAACTATTATTATAACACTATTTTCCAGAGAGATCATATCTACATCTTGTCTATATGTGGTTCAGACTCAACTGTACTATATAATTTCCTTTGACTAATTTTTAGTTACTTATTATTTTCGCCATCAAATATTTTCATTAAATGTCACTTTATATAATCTAATAAATATTATTTTTATTCATTTTTTATCTAAATCCACTAAAAAAATAAAATCTCAAGTAACCTTAAACTTAGGTTTCAATCAATTCTTAGTATAAATATATTAAAAAAGCCTGAATGGGTCAAAATTAAAAAGAATTTTTATAGAAAAAGGATAGATCCGTCTGCCTTTTGAATCGGGCAGGACGGATAGCACTCGATAAAGTAAGAATTCCGAAGCGGAGTTTAGATTTAATAGCGGTTCTCTCTGGGCTTCCTGTGGTTTGGAAGGCAGTCCCTGCAATAGACCGGTCTGTCGGGATCAGGTTTAAAAGGAACTTGAGTTTCAGCACCACAGTCAGAACAGATTGCATTGTGTAGTTCTCTTGGAGCTCCACCGAAACCTCCCCGGTTGTCTCTTCCCCTGAAGGAATTTCTGTCATTAAAAGCCATTTTCTTTTCACCTCCGCTTACAACGGATAGTCATTTGCTTAAAAATAAGATTGTATAGTGCTCATTGATTAAAAACAGAAATTAGTTTTTAATAACAGATTATACGTCTCTTTATTTTTAATGCCTTTACTATACAGTCAAATTACATAAATTTAACTCATAAATATTAACCTTAACTCCACTTAATTATAGGGACTATATCCTACAATTTGTTCATTTTTTCTTTTTTTAAACTTCAATTGAACCATTTAAAATAGAAATTTGCCAATACTGTATTCCCTATGCAATAGAGGATATAAATACTTGGGTAAGAAAATGTCTTGAAGATCAGCGTAAAGCTGGAGAAAAAATGTCTTGATATCAAAGTTCGAGGCTTCTGTCATTATATTTATCGCTCTACAAGTAGATATGACAAAAAAATCAAGTAGTGTAGGACGAGCTATACGATTGAGTGCTATTGAAAGTTCATGTTCCTGTCTTTTTCTTTAAACAGATCTCCGAGATACTCTCCAATATGGAGTTCATCTGTTATTTTTTGTAAGGGTAGAAGCTCACCATAGTTGCAAACTTTTATAGGTTTGCTGGAAGGTAAAGAAATTTCCCCATTGGAGTTCAATGTATCCCAAATTCTAACAGGTTTGCCGTTTATGTTTCTACCAACGTATCTGGATCGATGGCGAATCTGTTTCTTTTCTCTGTCATAGTAAGGGGTGTCTTCATATCAGTATTCAATTCCATTTATTTCTTGAACGGAGTGTAGATTTCATATGTGCTTATAATATAAGCACATAATTGCATTTGAATTTTTCTAATTGAAGCTAAAAAGAAGGCAAATTCGTGCGCAACTACATATGAATTGGGAGAACTCAAACAGATTATGAAAATTATGCGCTTAAAATATGGGAAGTAAGGATGAAAGAAATATTTCCCTAGATCTTAAGAAAGTTCTCCTCTTAGCACCAACAATTCTTCAAATGAGATTTTTTTTCTCCGTACAACACCAACCTCAAAGCCTATTTTCATCATTTTCTCTTCTACTACTTGAAGTCCGGTAATCGACGAGATCAATATCAAAATTTTCCCACCTGGTTTCAGGTAGTTTCTTACATCATCTAAAAATCTGTCAAGGGTCTCCCGCCCGCTAGCTCCGCCGTCAAAAGCGTAATTCAGCCAACCTGGAACTTTTTCTTCTTCAGAAGTAGGGAGATATGGAGGGTTAAAGAGTATGAGGTCAAAAGAAACTCCCATACTTCCGGATCTTATGCCTTTGAAAAGGTCGGTACGGATTACTTCAACCCCGTTTGCTTTTGCACAGCGTGCGGCATGTGGATTAATCTCAGTTGCAATTACACGGATGCCTGAGGTATTTTCTCTAAGTACGGCAGATACAAAACCTGAGCCTGCTCCTATTTCAAGAATGCACATTCCTGGCTCTGCCTCTTCGAGGGCTGCGTCGGCGAGCAAAAAGGAGTCTTCTGCTGGCTCGTAAACAAGATCTAAGTCTCCGAGTTTAACCCTGGTGTTTTTATATTCGATTTCAGCCATGTTTTATCGGGATCTAAGTTCATAAATCATGTTTGCAACGCAAGCAAGCTCTCCAGGAGTAAGGTTCTCAGCCCTTTTGCTCATGAAATCTTCAGGGAGCCGGTTTACAACCTCTTTAACGTCAGGAATTTTGAGCATATAATTGGTGTTCAAGATAGAGTTCCTCAGCTTTTTTCGGCGCTGGCTGAAGACTGCAGACACAAAGTCAAGGAAAAAGGCTTCATCGCGAACATCGAAAGGAGCAGGGCGTGGAACAAGTTTGACAACCGCAGAGTCAACTTCAGGGACTGGCTGGAAGGCTCCTTTTGGGACCATCATGAAAATAGAGGCATCAGCAAAGTAATATGTATCAACAGTAAGGCGGGAATAGTCTTTACAGCCAGGAGGAGAGACCATACGGACTGCAAACTCATATTGGTACATAAGGATTCCAAGTTTGAATTTATGCTGCAGAAGTTTGAAGGTGATTTCTGAGGAGATGGAATAGGGGAGGTTTGAGACGACCTTGTCAAACTCAGGGAAGCTTACTTTAAGTGCATCGCCTGCAATAATCTCTATATTCACGACATTGTCGAAACGCTCGTGCAGGACTGAAACAAGGGCAGGGTCAAGCTCGACAGCAATTACCTTTTTTGCTCTTCTTGCAAGCCTTTCGGTAAGATTTCCGATTCCTGCACCGATCTCAAGAACCGTATCCTGCTGACTCAGATCAGCAGCAACAACTATCCTGTCCAGGTAGACTGTATCAATGAGGAAATACTGGTCAAAGGTGCCTCCTTTTATATTGTACTTTTTAAGAATAGAACGAACCAGGGCTAAAGCCTCCTGAATAGATCACATGTTTTTAATAGATTAATTTTTATAAAAAATTTTAATAAACTAATTTTTATAGAAATTTTAAATCATAAAAAGCCAAATCTGCAGAAGCCAGATAGGCAGAAACATAATTAAAAATAGAAAAAAGGTTTCCCCTCACTCGGGCCTCGGACGGCGGGGAGGAGTGGTGAACAGCCGGTACTTTATGAAGTCATCCTTTAGTTCTTCTTCAATCCTGTTAGAGATAACTTTAGAAGGGTCACGAAGACTCGGAATCCTTTCGCGGATATCCTGATAACTCTTAAAGTACCCTTTTTTGCGTTCATCAATAATAGACCACATGAGTTTCTTACCTATTCCTGGAAGGAGGTCGAGCATATGCAGGCGGGTTGTAATGGAAAGGGCATCATTGAAGAACTTTACAAACCTTTCTTCCTGGTGTTTGACAATGGCTTCAAGGATAAAAGGTAATTCCAGATTGGCTCCGGTAGTGAGGTCAGAATAGCCTATCCTCTGCTTTACGTGGTCTATTTCATTCCTATCTCCTGGACCTATATATACCCGTGACTGGATTTCAGGAATTACTCCATTTTTGGGAACGAGCTCCATTAAAGTGAACTTCTTATCCCCAATAGCCTGTACAAGAGGTTTTTTCTGATAGGTTGGCTTGCCGTCAACGGACTTTCCATAGGGAAGGTAATCGAGAACCCAAACGTATTCTTCCCTTACCTCTGAAATTTTCATATTTTTTTCGGATGAGCGCGGAGCTCTTTCTGAATGTCTATCAAATTGCTGTTTGCCTCCCGGACGCCTGCCGCCAGAAGAAGGTCTTTCAGCAGATGATCTGCCAGTGTACGGTCTACCTAATTGCGACTTATCTACTTTCATCAGCACCCATCCTATCGGTAAATATGAAATCCTTTAAATACGAAACCCCAATTTATCTATTTTCAGGGTATGCTCAAACTTAGATATTCCCAACTTCTTTAACTCTTCTACTGGATCAGGGTCTTTCCCAGTTGCATTGTACTCCCTAAACCAGTTCTGAAAACTGGAGACTGACCTGTAACACGATACTATCTGGTCCGGGGATTTAGAGAACCAGAAAACTCTCTGTTACTAAATTTTTTAGCTTAGGCCACTTCCATACTTTAAAGTACTCTAACCGGATTATAGATACTTCCTTAATAAATAACAAATAAACTTCTATATAGATTATTCTCTTAATCTTTTAGTTATTCCATAGCTGTGAATACATAGTCCAGAATTTGATCCAGCTCTTCATTGCTCAGTGTGTACTTTTCTTTTGCATAGATTGACCTGAGTTCGTCTCTTGATTGAGGCAGAATGTCAGCTATCCTTACCGCAATAACGGGTTTCATTTTTTCAAGTTCAAGCAGTTTATTAACAAGTTCTCTTGATTTTTCTCCGCTAATTTTGGAGAACTGTTCCGCATGATACAGGGCTTTTCTGAAATTGTATTCGACCTCGAGCCCCTTTTCTCTGCGCTCTTCAGCGATCCCGGAAAGTATATCCTTGACCTCGGCCAGTGTCAATAACTCTTCGTTGAGGACTTCCTTAACTATCATTGAAATACACTCTTTTGAATTAAAATATCAGGTATTTGTACTTCTTACAGAGCAATCTGTTCTAATGGTTTTATTGGTGAGCCCTGAACCCTGCTGCCAGAATTTCTATCTTTCAGTATACAGTAATCACCCGGTAAGGCGGACAAGTTCAAATAATCTTGTCCTAAATATGTCTGCTATATTCACAAACGATGTATCTTAACCATATGCTTTACAAATGATATATAATTATAGATGTTTCTTACCGGGATAAGATATTAATTTTAAAAAGCAGTTGTTCCAGATCCCTTTTAATCATGTCTTTTTAAGGGATACTGGTCCTGTAATATAAAATCCTTTAGCTGGCTATTATTCAGCCTTTATTTACTGATTTCTGGCAGGATTTCAAACCTACGGTAGGTGGTCTACATACCTTAAATCCTATATGAGAGGGAGATTAAGTTGTAAAACCTGACTACCTTGGTCGAAATTAGTATTTCTGGGGTTTCAGGTGCTGCGGAAGAGAAAAGACTTCCTTCATTGAGTTTCCTTCGCGGACTGCCAGAATATATGAGCGGCCGCGCTGTCCAATGACTTTTCCTGTAGAACCCTGGAATTTTGGGTTTGGCATCCCTTTCTGGACACTGGGGTCGATGTCAATGTGAACCATCTGTCCGTCTTCGAATTTCTGTATTGCCCTGCTTACAGGGGAAATTCCTCTTTCACGAACCGTCTTCTGTAATTTGTACCTAGTGGAGCGTCTTTCACCGTGTGAATTTGTCATCGCATGTTCCTCCTTTAGAATGCTCGATCATTTCTTTTTTATTAAGTTTCTGTTTAATATTTGGTTTTCCTCTAAATAAGATGGATATTATTTAAATGAACCGTTCATTAAGCCACACATTTCCTGTGACTCGTCCGGCCAGTGAAACTGATAAGATAGACACAAATTCATTTAAGTTCAGATAGATCCAGATTCAGATCAGACCTATCCAAATTATTTAGATCAATCTGGATTTTTAGGGAAGGTTCAGATATATGAGGCTTAAATTTCGACGTTAACCACATCAAGATCTTCCACGAGCGCAGGGATTCCTAAAAGCCCTGTCAAGCTCGGTTTTGTCCTGCCTTCATCTCCGGAAACCAGTTCTTTGACGTACAGGCCGCCTTCACAGTTTACGGTGATATAAGCATAACCTTCATCTGTCAGCTTGTCAAGCGTGGTGCTGTGCACAGATCTTTTCCGGAGAAGGTCTGCCCGCCTGTGAAGCACGCGATTTGGAGTTTGCTGGGCAATCTCTCTGCCACTCAAAGACTCCAGGCAGGATTTAAGCTTTTCCTCTGAAACAGGCTCTTTAAATGTAACTTTAAGCTTATAAGTTTTATCCGCCTTTAAGCTTTTCAGGGTCTCAATCATAGCTTTTTCAACAAAGTGAAGATCCCTTACTTCAACTTTCCCGGCAGCACTTTCGTTGATTTTTACAGTAAGTTCTTCAAGGTCAGCCACTCGTTTTACAGGAGACTTTGCCTCCACCACAAAGGGCCTGCCGCTACCAAGCATAAGGGCATCGATATCTTCCCTGCCCGAACCATGGAAAGCCGTATCAACCGCTTCAAAGGCTTCTATAACTGGACCTTTTATCAACTCGTCTACAGATTCAGGGTACTGTTTGCCTGTAAAGCCGCATTTTTCACAGCCTTTTCCCTTACATTTCCTGCAGGGCCAGCGGGTCTGAGGGATTCCCCGAATCTTTTTCAGGTAGCGTCCATAGATATATACCGAGCGTGCCTGAAGTTCGAAGTTGTTTGTTGCAAGGTTAAGAGTGATCACAATATCAGGGTTTTCAAAATCCACTTCCTTATCAACTTTTTCCGCAATCCGCTTGCCCACTTCCCGGTTAAGTTCGCTTTTCAACTGCTCGACATGTGCTGTTCCTGCCTCAGCCCACAGAATTTCCTCATTTTCACTGAGAAGCCCACTGACCTTTGTGCCGACAAGGAAGGTGGAGTACTCAAGCCCTTCCAGAGCTTTTGTGGCTTCGTCTGCCCAGGAATCCAGTTTTTTAAACTGGTCAAGGCATAGCCAGCACTGCTCATCTTCACCCTCGATTCTGAGAGTTTTCCTTGCAATGGCACTGCAGGGGACAAGTTCCTTTAAAAGGGAATCGTCATTTTCACTTTTGTAAATACGGTCCCCTTCAAGGACGAGGGCGAGTTTAATTGCCTGACCGCGCTCTCTATTGCTGAGGCCTGTGGATAATTTTGCAAACTGACGGCCCATGCAATGGTCACAGATAGGTCCTTCGTGCAGAATCTTTTTTGAAATTTCGAGTACATCCATTTTATTTCACATTCTCTAAGCTTTATTCGGGAGAAATATAGAAGATAACAAACCTTATCTAAACTTCAGAAAGTTGCGGAGTTAGTGCTTATTTGGAATTTAGACAACTAAAGGACGATAAGTATATAAAAGATTGGCTTTCCGGTATTGGGGTAAGGCAAGAACTAAAGGAAGCTATATCGACTGTTTAAGGTTTTATACGGAATTCCTGGATAATACACCCAAGCAAATAATTATTGAATCTGAGGAAGATATAAGATCCGGTAAGCTGATGAGGAAAAGAATGATATTCAAAGAATTAAGGGGAAAAGCACAAGAGTTGGAAGGATTTACCTTTCATCCATTGTTTTTTACATAACTTTACATTTCTTTTTTACTTTCTCATATTTTTTATATAATAGAATACGCTAAGCAAGACAGATATGCCATAAATAATTTCAAAAAAGGTAAGGAAAAAAGACTTTCATTTATCCCCTAAATGCTTAAGTAGCATCTTCAAAATTTAGAAACATTTATTGGTGAAAATCACATTCAAATTTGATGATTATCTTTTTAACCAGGCTACATTCTACTAAACGATTATTTTCAACTCATACAAAATAGCGAAGAGCCATATAACTTTTGGGATAAAAATCGTAGACAACCGCATCTTAATCCTCGGATACGGATATGTTTCCTCCCGGGATTTTTCCTCTTTCGGCTTCAGCCCTATCCAGTTCGTTATGAATAAGAGTTATGCATTGGTTGGAGTGAAGGGAAATGGGGCCAACGGAAATTATCTGTGCTCCTGCTTCAAGAAGCTGCTTTTCCTCTTCTTCCGTAACACCTTCGTGGTCACCCAAAACAAAAACCGGATCTTGAATATCACAGGCAATTTCCCTGATATCCTTTCCATCTTCTCGAAGATAGAGAAGAGCCCTGCCTTCAAAAGAAGAAAGAAGAGATTTCAAATCGCCGGTGCGGATCCATACTCCGGGTGTGGACCGGATATCCTGTTCGCTTGCATTTTTCTGAAGGGCTTTATTGATAAGCGACCCGCTGCTTCTTTCGTCCGGGTTGAGGTATCTCAGGTGGAGCCCTTCAAATCGGATAATTTTTCCAGGCTCGGGATCTCCCAGCAGGAGCAGGTGCACATTTACATCCCTGCGCATTCCAAATGAAAGAAAAAGGGCAGAGCTTACGCAGCGGCAGAGGATATCCATTCTTCCTGCGGACCCCGGAAGGTCATTTAAAGAAAAATCGCTGCTAGTCTTTGCTTTATGCCCTATAATAACGATATCACGCATGGGGCAGTAATATTACATAAGGAATATAAAACATGTATGCATCTTCACAGAAGAACAACATGACATAAAGTGCAATAGAGATGGGTCTTTGCCAATTTGGCTATTAATGTGTTTAACTTAATTTTAAGCATTAATAGCCAAATTGGAAAAGGCTAATTTCTTTCAATTTTCTGATTTTTTCTTTTTCCCTGTCTCTATTTCCTTTTTTGGAAAACTCCCCCTCCTGCTCCGAGAGGACAGACATTTTAAGTGAAGCACCTACTCGAATCAATCAATTCGTCCTCTTGAGCGAGCGGAGCGAGCGAAAAGGACCTCGTGCTCCCGACGCGAAATTCGGGTGTCATTCGAAATTTGGGCGTTTCAGAGAATATACCTCAACCATGTGGTGCGGGTGATACCTCAGCTTTGCCTCTCTTAGGCCGCCAACTCCCAGATCACTCTCACGGTTGATGTATTTTATTTCGTTTGCAAGAGCCGCTGCCGTACTCGCGTTGATTGCCTTATAGATGCCTTCGCAGTCCGGAAGCCCTTTTTCAAAATTGATCAATGCCGTATCAGCATTAAGACGCTCAAAAAGGGAAAAGGCGCCGACCTCCGAATTTACCTTGAGCAGTAAGCCTCTCAGGGGGAGCTCTGTGAAATGCTCAACCGCATAGAAGGCTGCTTCGACCTCATGGGCAAGAACTGGATTCTTGTCACACCCTTTCCAATCGCGCCATTTTCTCAGGAGTTCCATAACCTCTTCCAGGTTTCCTGATGTTATCGGCTCTACTGTGTTCACGCAGTTCTTCCGGAACCAGTTGAGCTGGCTGCGGATTTTTTGATATTTCTTTCCCGGGAGTTCTGCAAGGTCGGAAGCCTTGTAGACATACTCGAAATTGTCACGATCAGGTACCAGCGTAAGATCAGGCTCAAGCTCGTGTATCCATTGTGCAGTATCCGGATCTATGAGCATAAGGAGGGTGTCGTCGCTTACGTCCAGCGCCAGTTGTATAAGCTCACGCATAAGCTCGGGATCTCGGGGACCTATTGGTGGG
The DNA here is from genome assembly GCA_030054735.1 of Methanobacteriota archaeon. Lineage (GTDB taxonomy): Archaea > Halobacteriota > Methanosarcinia > Methanosarcinales > Methanosarcinaceae > Methanosarcina. The sequence continues at coordinate 11,285 of JASGVX010000140.1, forward strand.
TGGAAGCGGGTAACCCCTTCTGTGGTGCATGAAATAATCACGTTTCCGTTCACGTATGCATATTGGTATGGTGTTAAATGGTTCCAGCAGACCATATTTGTGAATGTGTTGTTGCTGTGGGTTTGCGGGTAAAGTGAGTAATGCCGCTCAAAAAACTCCCTGGCATCATGCGTGACCGGTTTGAAATCTTCCTGACAAAGCATTCAGGATCACCTGTTTGTCTTTAAATGAAATGCTATGAAATTAAAGTTTATTGTTTTATCGGTTTTCATCTGTCTCACCATTTTTTACATTGATTCTTTCGATTGGTCTTATACCCTCTACAGCAGTTATGCTTTTCACTCGAAAAGAGGGAAATTGTAGACTCTTAAAAGTTGCCTGAATAGTTACTTTCTGTTTTTATTCTTCAAACCGTTCTTCTAAAATTATTTCAAACAATTCATAACTCATTTGTTTATGATATTTGTTATCTTAAAATAGGTCTTTGTAAATAATGGTAACCATGAAAATGCAGATTTATGGAAAAGCGGTAGATGCGTGCGGAGGCGAGTGTTTTGATGTTAAAAACCCAGCAACAGGTGAACTTCTCGAGCAGGTTCCGAAAGGCACAGAAGATGATGTTTCCCTTGCGGTAGAAGCCGCAGATTCAGCTTTTGAAGGCTGGGCTTCCACATCTCCACAGAAGAGGAGCATGATTTTTTACAGGGCGGCTGAACTTGTCAGGCAGAGGAAGGAGAATATTGCCATCCTGCTTACACAGGAAGAGGGAAAACCTCTTGCAGAAGCCAGAAGCGAAATAGAGGGCTTTGCATACGTGCTTGAATACTACTGCGGGCTTGCAAGCAGTTTGCGAGGAGACTTCATCCCTGTTCCGGGAAATGGGTATGCTTTTACTGTAAAAAAGCCACTGGGGGTCTGTGCAGCTATAATCCCCTGGAACATGCCTGCTCTGATAATGGGCTGGAAAATTGCTCCTGCCTTGATTTCAGGCAATACTTTTGTACTGAAACCAGCAAGCAATACTCCCCTTACAAACCTCACCCTGGCTTCTATCCTGAACGAGGCCGGCCTGCCCGCGGGCGTCCTGAATGTCGTCACAGGTCCAGGCGAGACCACAGGAGAGAGCCTTGTGCATAATCCCAATGTACGAAAAATCTCTTTTACGGGAGAATCAAGGACAGGAAAAAGAGTGGCTGAACTTGCAGCGAGCGGTATGAAAAGGGTTACCCTTGAGCTGGGAGGAAGTGACCCAATGATAGTTTGTGATGATGTGAATCTCGAAAGTGCAGTTGCCGGAGCCATAAGAGGCAGATTTTACAACTGCGGCCAGACCTGTACTGCTGTCAAGAGGCTGTATGTTTTTGAATCCGTTGCTGATGAGTTCATAAGAAGACTTGAAGTAGGCGTTAAAAGCTTGAAAGTCGGAAATGGGCTTGATAAAAACATAGATATGGGACCTCTTAACAACTGCCACCAGCTGGACTTTATAAAAGGTCTGGTAGCAGAAATCACTGAGAAGGATGAAGGCAGAATAATTACTGGAGGGAAAGTTCCTGAATTTAAGGGTTCAGATAAAGGCTATTTCTTTGAACCTACTCTCGTTTCAGATGTTTCAGGAGATTCCAGGCTTCTTAAAGAGGAAGTATTCGGGCCTTTGCTGCCCATAGTCACGGTAAAGGACATGGATGAAGCAATAGAAGAAGCTAACAGGAGCAGTTACGGGCTTGGTGCATCTATCTGGACAAAAGACCTTGACAGGGTAAGGATAGGATGCGAGCAATTAAACGCAGGGATAATATGGGTCAACCAGCACCTGAAGGTAGCCCCCGAAGTTTCTTTCGGAGGAGTTAAAGAAAGCGGGTTCGGAAGAGAAAACGGGCCTGATATACTATCCGAATATCTGGACACCAGAACCATAAAGTTAAAAACCTGATTTTAGTGAAATGGGATACGGTAAACAGAGTACGGTAAACAGAATTTATTTTTTTATATCAGCTTTTAGATCCTTTTTACTTGTTTCTGATCCCTTTTTCTTTTATCAGCAATTCTGCTGATTCAAATCCTGCTTTTATCGAACCGTTCATGCTCCTTTCCGGGTAATTGCTTGAGGAGAACATGCCTGCAAGGAAGAGTCCGGAAGGACCTGGAGAGAACGGAAGCACTTTTTCAAGATAACCCTGTTCGTATACCGGAGCGGTATCAATTCTACGGTAGAGCTTTGTCCAGCGTAGATCTTTTCTTGAGAAATCGGGAAAGATCCTTTCAAGCCCTTTTAAATAGGAACTGATAACATTTTCTTCATTCTCTGTCCAGAGAGAGCTCTTTTCATCCTGGAAATATGATGTTACATACACAAGGTTTTCCCCATAATCTTCAAAAGGCAAAAAATTAGTATGCTCGATTACGGCTCCAAAAGGCACATCTGCTTTTATGTTCAGCCAGTAATTCCCGTCCCCCATAAGACTTCTGTCAAGCCCGATAAGAGCGCATGCCGTTCCTTGATAGCGGATACTCCTAAGGGTATTGTGCAGGCCTCCAAGTTTGTCTCCGGAAATCGTATCAAGTACAGCGGGTTCTACAGTTGAGATGACAGCATCACAGGCTATGAAATCCCCGTTAACTACCACTCCCTGTACGGCGTTGTCTTTGATCACAATCTCCGTTACTTCACTGTTTGTTCTGATCTCTCCTCCGTTTGCAGTTATCTCCCCTGTCAGGGCTTCTATAAGGGAATTAAAACCTCCCTGCATGTACCCAAGCTTCTCTCCTCCTATTCCCCTATCTGACCTTATTTTTACCCTTCCTATAAGCCAGGCGGCTGAAATATTTCCTGCGTTATCTCCAAATTTGCTTTTCATCAGGGGGGCAAAAAAGTTCTCATAAACTGACTTTCCCGCAGTACCGAGAATCCAGTCCTTTGCATTTATCCTGTCATAGGGGGTCGTGTCTTTTATCAGCTTTATCCTTAAGACCAGAAGGCCCAGTTTTAGCAGATCCAGAACGGAAAGAGGGCTGAAGTGCAATATCTCAAGAGGCGTATTCATAGGATAATTTTTACCGTCCACGAAATAGGCATTTTTTCCCTCCAGCCACAACATTTGTTTTTCAAGCCCGAGTTCTTTTATAAGAGCAAGAAGTTCGGAATCACTCCTGAATATATGGTGGTAGTATTTTTCGATAAAGTATTTTTTTCCGGAATGCTCCAGAGAGTAGCTTGCTGACATCCCTCCAATATCAGGATCTTTTTCAAAAACGCTTACTTCATTAGATTTACAGAGCCTGTAAGCTGCTGACAAACCGGCAAGTCCGCTTCCGATTATTACTATCTTCATGTATATTTTTTCCTTCTATTCTTTATATTTTTAAACTAACTTTTGATAGCTGGTTTTTGCATTATAACCCACTTTCCGCAGGATTTTTTCGAAAATCAATTTTTTTCTTGATAGCGTTTTTGAGACACATCAAATTTATTTGAATATTTGATGGAACCTGTTGAAAATTGAATAATATCGTTTTTCGGCCTCCAAATACATATAATAGCTGCGTCACCTCCTGCATTAAATTCCAATAAATACACGTTTTATTGAAAATCGATAGCAGGAAAAATTGTTAATATACGAAAATTTACTGCGGAAACTGGTTTTCATGTTCAGATAAATTCGACTGACTGTCCAAAATACGAGATTCAAAAATCAAATTTTGAGTTTCGGGATAGGCTCATTATTTAAATGTTAATTTATGAGTGAAATGATGGTGAAAGCAAGGGAGACGGATTGGAAGACTGCGCCTGAGTGCTTAATTATCAGGAAATTTCAGCTTGTGATGTAAAGCAAGAACAACTGCATCATTTAGTTTTTATCAGTATCATAAAATATAGCTTTAACTTTTTCTTCTATGATCATTTCATGATTAATTAGCTCATCTAATTTTGGTCTAATTCTATCAATGTTCTCTTCAAGATCAGAAACTTCGATGAGTATTGGCTTATCAGTTGATAATCGCAGTACAGAAGTTGTATGAATGCGACTATGTTTCCCAAACCAGTAATGCCCCTAAAAACAGTAGCTCCTGCTATGCCTTCAGCTTTTAACATTTCAACAATGTGCATGTATAGAGGCTTGCCTTTGTAGTGGTCAGATTCTCCTATAAATATTCTCAATAATAATGGCTGTATATTCTTTTTTCATGCAATTTTTCTCACTACACGCTGATTGATCGTTTTCATTTCATCCCTCCATGGAGGTAAGAGATTACACTTAGAGCTACAATCTTACCTGAATATACAGCTAGCATGGAAAATAATACTGTTGATACTACATTTATCGCCATCAATGTTAATTTTGATTCATCAAGTAATCGAAATGATTCGTAACCAAATGTTGATAGCGTTGTGAAAGCTCCCAAAATACCTATTGTAAGGAATATTCTGCTTTGATCACTGAAGACACCCTGATATTCAGAAAGATACATTATTAAGCCCAAAAAGAAACTACCAGCAGTATTTATTGTGAGTGTACCCACTGGAAAATTATCAAATCCGTTCTGTATCCATCCGCCTATTATATACCTTAAAATAGCACCTATAAAGCCGCCAATACCGACTAACAAAATAGTATACACATTAAAACCTCAACAGTTATTTAGAAGTCATCAGCATAAGCGGTTTAGACCATAATGTCTGGGCGGACTTCATCACCAATAAGTTAGCGTTTACCGACATTAAATAAATAAATTACGGTAATATAAGTAGTTCGATTTGCTGTCGCGCCGAACGACTATTCCTAATCATTTCTGATTTTTTTCCCCTGTATACATGGAATGTCTCTACTTCCATAATGTTCCTTGTCATAAAAGTCAACAGCTATGTCATGAACGTTATTTTTAAGGATTATCATCTCAAAGATTTCATTATTTATTTTTCGAAATGAAGAGAGTATATATTCAACGGAATTGGATTTGATGTAATTAAAAATAGTATCAGCTGAAGGAACTCTTATCTCTGGAATTTTGGATCTGAGATCATCGTAAAAAAACGAGCTTCGGAACTAAAGAGATTCAGAACTAAGGAGATTCGGAACTACTGTTCAAGAAAATGTAAATACAAAACTTAAGCCTTCCCCGTTTATTTATCCGCTTCTCTGTACAGGTTCATTCAATCAAAAAGACATCCACTTCCTGTCCTTCTTCATAACCTTCTATGTGTTCAGGCACCAGCACGTAACCGTCAGCCTTTGCAACCGAGCTCAGGATTTCTGCCTTTCCAGTAAGCGGGCGCACTTTATCCCCTTCAAAAACAACCTGGATGAAGTTAACATATCCTATTTTCGAACTTATTTTTGCAGCCAGGCGCTTTCTAAGGACAACCACAGGAAGTTCAGGAATCGATCCCAGTTTCCTTATCCCGGGTCGGACAAAGAAATACAGGGCAAGAAGCCCGGCAACCGGATTTCCTGGAAGGCAAACTACAGGAGTTTTACCTATGACTCCAAGAGCTGCAGGCTTTCCGGGATTGACTGCAATTCCGTGCACAAGCAGTTTTCCCAGGGATTCGACAAGTTCGGGAGTGTGATCACATTTACCAACTGAAGTCCCCCCTGAAAGGATGAGCATATCGGCACCAAGGTTTGCCTCTATAGCTTCTTTTATGCTCTCAGGGCGGTCAGGAACTATACCTGTAGATATGGGAGTTCCACCCCATTTTTCCACATAGAGTGCAGCCATAAGTCCATTTGTCTCGAACACCATTCCCGGAGGAGGAACTTCTCCGGATTTCTCACGGCTTAGCAGTTCATCTCCTGTGGGAATGACTGCAACCACTGGTTTTTGGAAAACCTTCACCCTGTCAAGCCCAATAGAAGCAAGGACTGCAGCATCACAGGGCCTGAGGAGATGACCTACTTCAAAAACAGGATCTTCTTTTTTTATGTCCTCTCCAACCTGCCCCACGCTTCTTCCCGGGTGGACCTGAGCCCTGATTTCAACCATGTCTCCAACTGTAACGGTATCCTCCACCATTACAACCGCATCGGCTCCTTCAGGCAGGACAGACCCTGTATGAACCCAAACTGTAGTTCCTTCCTCCACGCTCTCAGAGAGCTGTAAAAGTACGGGATTTGCAGGAGAAGCACCAGGAGTATCAGATGCCCTGACAGCATATCCATCCATTGCAACCCTCCTGTAGTCAGGCACATCCCTTCCGGAAATTACAGACTCTGCAACTACCCTTCCCGCACAGTCTTCAAGTGACAGTTCTTCAGTGCGCCTGAGAGGAGAAAAGCTTTCAAGAAAAAGCTGTAAAGCTTCGTCAATAGAAGTACGTTCTTTGAATATTCTGCCCATACTCCTGGCCCCTGAAATGTTTATCCTCCAGAAACAGGGGGCAGAATTCCGATCTCATCCAAATCTTTAAGGCCAGTGTCAAGCCCTTCGAGGTGCCGTATGTTATTTCCGTTTACCAGGATGTTAATGGAAGCGCAAAGAACTGGACTTTCATCCTGTTCATTGAATTTCTCAAAAATGAGATCCTTTAACTCAGGATATTTCTCTGTGAGAGATAAAAGGACAGCAATAACCTTTTCTCCGGAAAGCAGGAGTTCAGATCTACCTGCGGCCTCACGCAGATTTGCAAATAACTTAACCTTTACTTCAGCCATGAGGAAGACTATTTCATCCTATTCCTTAAATATACCTATGCTCCATAAGAAGCTGTCATAACACAGGTTTGGAAACAATGCAGAAAATGCTAGATTACGAAAACAAAGGTTCACCAGGGCTCTCTGATAAAAAGTATGGGCTTCTGGGACTTCTAATAATTTTTTTTGGCATTGCCCTCAGGCTATTTGAGCTTGGAGAGAGAGTTTTCCATCATGACGAAAGTGTACATGCTAGCTTTACTCTCAAATTGCTTAAAAGTGGGGAATACAGTTACGATCCAGCTTACCACGGCCCTTTTCTGTTTCATTCTACAGCAGCCGTCTTTGACTTCCTCGGAACAAATGACATAACAGCACGCCTTATCCCTGTCTTTTTCGGAATTGCAACTCTTCTTGTGCTCTTTTTGCTGAAGAAGGAACTGGGTAAAAATGGTGTACTCTGGTCGATGTTTCTGCTTGCGTTTTCTCCAAGTATGGTGTACTTTTCCAGGTTTTTTAGAAATGATATGATAATTGTATTCTGCACCCTTGCTGCAGTCGCAGGCGCATTTCGCTATCTCGATAACATTCACAGTTTAAAGCGCTATCCTTACATCATTCTGACGGCTTTATCCCTTGCAATTGCCGTCTCTTCTAAAGAAAATGCTTACATCATTATTGCCATCTTCGGAGCTTATGCCGGAATGGGCCTGTTATACTGGATTTATTCAGACTGGAAAAGAGAGAAACTGGGGTTGAAGAAGACCCTACTCCGTAAAACCTCAACTATTTTACCCTACATTCCTGAGATAATTCTTTCAGGAGCACTTTCCATTTTTATAATTTTGTTTTTTTACTCCAGTGTTTTCAGGTACGATGTATCTCTTTTCTCTATCGTGGAAAGAGCTTTTAGTCACTGGATGGAAATGCACAGGACAGAGAGGATAGGAGGCCCCTTTTATTATTATATCCCTATTCTTCTTATATATGAGATTCCGGTTATACTCTTTGGGACTGCCGGTTTTTTACATATCCTGAGAAATAAAGGGAGAAATAAAGGACAGAATTACTCATTTTTCCTCTTCCTCTGTTACTGGGCCCTTACAAGCCTGCTACTCTATTCCTATCTTCAGGAAAAAGTCCCCTGGCTTGTCGTTCATATCGTCCTGCCTTTTGGACTCCTTGCTGGAGCTTTCCTCGGAGAAGTATTTTCCCTAAATACTGAAGACAGACAAGCGGGACAGGAAAATTACTCCAGCAAAACCCGCACTTTACTGGCAGGAATTCTGCTGCTCACTCTAGTTGTTTCCATAGGCCAGTGCATCTCGGTAAATTACTTCAGGAGTATGGAGGATAAGGAACTGATGATACACACGCAGGCATCTCCTGATATAAGAGAGCTTATGGAAAAATTAGGGGAATTCAAGGGAAGCCCTGAGGCCCTGCGGATTTATGTGGTTGACCCGAATAATCTTTACTGGCCCCTGCCCTGGTACCTGCTGGAATATGAAAGAGCATCATACTCATCAAAACCACCAGCAAGCGAGAAATATGATGCTATAATCGTACCCGCATCCTATGAGATGTACAGGGAACTTCCCAAAGAAGAATACTCTTTTTACAATTTTACCCTGCGCCCGGGAAGAGATTTCACTCTCTATTATAATAACAAACTGGAAAAAACCGGATAAACCTTTTTTTCGGCCGCGAAACTGAAATATGGGCTTTTAAAGGATGGAATAGAGAATTGACACCCGCAACTTAATAAGTAACAAAGGCATGCATTTAAAGGCGTGTATTTAAAGGTGTGCATTTAAAGGCGTGTATTTTAAGACCCAGGTATGGAAGAGATATCAAATTTTATACAGATTCTCTTTGGCCGGCCTATTATATAAAAAAGATTTTATTACTAAAAATTGATAATTTAAAAAATGGAAAATAGGAAAGCCCTTAAGTTATTTTACAAGGGCTTTTGGAGATCTTCTTATGAAGCGCCTCTTGTGACCTGAAGATGTGAAGCGCTGTGCAGGTCCGGGGTGTGCTTTCTGAGCTTTCGATTTCTGGACCTTGATCACTTTTCCTTTTCTACCTTTTACCTTTACCCAAACAATGCTACCGGTTTTGCCCATTATCATTCCTCGTTAATATGATCTGAATTTGTCTTTATTTACTTTAATTTATTCGTGATTTATTCACATACCATATTTGCCTTATCGCCAATCACTGCTGTTTGCCGCGGATTTTTTTCCTTCAGCAGTGTTTAAGCAACAGAGGTAATCTTATTCGCTGATTGTCAAATCGATAATCTTTCAATGATCTTGATTGGAATATTTGAAATTCCTTGAAAGCCTGAAGTAAAAGACTATTATTTAATCAAGCCTTGAGTTTATCATAAAGAGGGATGCTAGTAGTTAAATGTTACGGGTATCTGGGAAAAATCAAGCATAAAAATACGGCAGATATACGTAAGGTATAAATAATTATATCTCTGGAAGATGCATGAAAACTAGCACTCAGTTAAAGATTTAACGGGATTCTTGAATCATACGGGATTCTTGGATCATATATGACCTTTTGGCATCTCAAACAGGTTTTAATTGCATTAATAATTTTAGAGGATAGTGAAAGTAATATGGATAAATTGACGCTTATATCCCCTGAGCTAAAGAATCAGGGTTTTTATGCTTCTTCCTATAAATCCGCCTGAAATTGTAGGGTCCGCTTAAAACCTTAAGGACGCTTCTGAAAACTGTATTTTCTGAAAAGGTGATTCCCGTAAAAAATGATCTCATTGATATCAGGCTTGCCGAAGTTCAGGAGGAAGTTCTGGATTTAAAAAATTTCCCTGACTCCGAGTTTGTTGGCATAATCAAAGAACTTGGGTTCAAATGCGAACTCTGTGCCCGCTGCTGCACTAAAGAGTTTAATGACCATGTGTTTCTGCTTGATTCAGACTTGGAAATAATAAGGCAAATAGAGCCTGATGCCGTCACCCCTGCTCCATATTATGAGTTTTGCGACCAGAACGGCAGGTTCTATGTTTCCGGCTACGCAGTGAAAACAAAACCGGATGGCTCCTGCGTTTTTCTAGAAAATAATAGATGCAGGATTTATCAGAGCCGTCCTTCAATTTGCAGGGTATATCCTCACATGCTTCACAGGGAAGCCGATGAATTTGGAAAAATGGACTGGAGGCAGATAAGCGGCTTAAACGAGCACGGGAGCTATTATTCAGAACTTGATGAGCATGCGTGTGAAGAAATTGCACGGGATGTCAGGGCTTATGAAGAAGCTTATCTCAAACAGATGATTGACTTTTTCGAAGCTGTGAAGACTCATTTCAGGAAGAACGGTTTAAAACACGTCCAGAGGACTTATGACCGCAAAATACGGGAATTTATTAAAGGCAAATGCGGGCTGGAAGTTTTTGTATATTGCAAAGGCGGGTTTGAAATGCAAAAAATAAGGCCCGGATCAGACATATAATCAGCAGAACTGCCCAATCCAGGGAGATGCGCATCAAATGAGTGGCTTTAAATAAGAAACTAAAATGGCTGAAAGCCTGCATTTGTGGATAAAAAGCTCGGTTTTGGTGTCTGAGTCTGGATGCTTTTTCCCTAAAGTCATTGATTGAATCAAAAATTCCTTCCTGGCATTAACTATCAGCCTTTAATATCAGGCGTTCAAGCAAGATTACAGTAATTACTCCCATTACAAACCCGTTTCCTAGAATTGGTCTCAGTACGGGAGGAAAAGTTGCCAGGAGCTCGGAAGGAGTAAAGGCCAGCATCGTTGCGATCAGGATGGGAAAACCGACTATCAGCCCTTCATTAAATCCACTGATGGCATTTCTTTCAGCAAGCATGAGCAGCCCTGAAGCTATCTGAGCAGTCATCAGATAGACCAGAACACTTCCTATCACTACCGGAGGAATACTACTGATAAAATTGACTGCTGAGGGGAAAAATGATAGGAGGAGCAGACCGATTCCGGCCGGGAGCAAAGAATAGCGCGAAGCGCAACCCGTGGCGGTGATCAGCCCGGGGCTGAAAGAGAAATTAACAGACCCGACAACTCCAAACAGGCCTGCTATGACATTACCAAGCCCTGTAATCCCAACTCCTTTCCGGACACGTTCTTCCATTGAGCTGGCGTTTAAGAGACTTCCAACGGATTGGATCGAACCCAGGTCATTTATGGAGAGTGCCAGATAACAGAACAAGAAAGAGAGCAGGACTCCCGGATCAAGGGCAAGTTTAAATGAGAGACCTTCAAAGAAAAGGCCGAAAATTGGAAGTTCCGGGGTGGAGACAGAAGACGCTGGGGCAAGAACAGTTTGTAACAAATTATGAATAACACTCCCAAAAAGAACGCCACAGACAACTACAGTTGCTTTCCAGACCCCTTTAAGCATTTTATTAGCAGTGAACATAGCAAGACAAAGCAAGATGGCAAAAGAGAGGTCGAAAAGAGGAGAGAGAGCTGATCCAGGAGAAAAGATCAGGTTAAGAATTACAGGAGATAAGGTAAAGGCTATAAGAATAAGGATTACGGAAACTACTCTTACTGTAAAAAACTTCTGCACATGAGCAAAAAGCCCGGAAAAAGCAACCACAGCCAGTAATAGGCCCCCTATTAAAATAGAAGTTGATATGAATTCAGGTCTGGTGCTCTGAGAAGCTATAATCCCTATCAACAGGACGGTTGCAGGCCCTAATACTAGAGGCAAACGGTGCCCCCACAATACCTGAGCAATAAATACAATGGAAGTAACAAAAAGAAGTTTTTGTATATATATGATCTGCTGCCCAGGATCATCATATTGCATTGTGGCAATTAACTTTCCTATAATTAGCAGAGCCGGGATGCTCACAACAAACCACTGCAGACCGTAAATTATCATTTCCAGTCCTTTAGGGCTGTCATCTAATCCATATTTTAACTGCATTTCTTTCTCAGATCCTCCATTATATGAACTCTATTCCAAAACCTGGTGATTTTACATTTCTTGATAAAAGGCCTGAATTCACCAGAAGAAGCAGGTCTTTAATCAAAATTAATATTAGAGATCTAAAGACTTCAATCCAAAATTCTTCTTACAGGATTCTAATTAATCATAAAATCAAATTATTTTCAATCTAACATTCATCACTGGATTTTGCTGCTGAGCCCTTATCTATTAAATAATTAAACTGATTATTATTAAAAAGACTTTGGAATTATATATGCATACTGAAAGATACTGTGTCATTTTATAAAGGAAAGAAAAAATTCAATTTCTTTTCCCTTTAACCTTCCAGTTGAGGAGTATACCATCTTCGATTTTTTCAGCCGAAAGCAGTTCAAGTCCGAGGAGTTCGGCTTCCGTGAAACCTTCCCCGTCTGCAAAGGTTGGAGCTGTTTTCCCTCCTATAATCAGGTTTCCAACGAAAGTGTATACTTCATCAACAAGACCTGCGGAGAGCATGCTCCAGTTAAGGGCTCCACCTCCTTCGACCATAAGAGTGTCTATGCCCATCTCCTTTAATTTTACTGCAAGCTCTGCAAGGTCAACTTTATGGGCTCCTGTTTTTATGACCAGGGCTTTTTCTTCCAGACTTTTTATTTTTTCTGCTGGGGCTGAATTTGAAACGGCAATTATCCTGAGCCCTTCCCCTTTTTTGAATATATCGGCATCATGAGGGGTCTTTGCTGCGCTGTCCACAACAATCCTTACAGGATTTTCACTTTTTCCGGCAGCTTTTCTGGCAGCTTTTCTTTCAGGAGATTTTACTGTCAGGCTCGGGTCATCAGCAAGTAAGGTCCCTATCCCTACCATAACCGCATCTGAATTAGCTCTGAGCTCATCCACTCTCTCAAAATCAAGTTTTCCGGAGATCTTTACCTGTTTTCTTTCCTTTGTTGAGAGTTTACCGTCGGCTGATATAGCAGAGTTTATAAAAATAAAGGGTTTGTCCATTTTATAGCTCCTGAATAAGCATTGAATTAAGAAGCAGATTTTTTATTTTTTAGCTAAGATGAGTTTAAGCAGGAGCCTTAACTATTCCTGGCCCTGCTTAAAACTTTTGGCAATTTAGCCTGCTTATTCAGGATTCTATCAGGGGTTTCAGGAGGTCGTGGTCTCTTAAGAGGCCCTGAAGCTTGCGGTTTGAATTAATGATTGGTATCTGGTCGATCCTGTTGCGTTTCATTTTTCTTGCGCAGTCGCTAATAGATGCAATATAGGTAGCCGTGATCGGTTTCTTAATCATGACATCGTTGGCTATTGAATTTGGGATCTTGATCCTGGATACACTGTAATAGATACTCATGGTATCTCTCAAGGCCTCCCAGGTCCAGGCATCGTCGTCCTGCCCTGAAGACATATCCGACATCTCCACGCTGTCCTCAATAATACTGGCAGAGATAATGTCCCTATCCGAAATGATCCCTACGAGCTCAAGGGATGCGTCAAGTACAGGAACGGCTTTGACACTGGCAAGTTCCATAATCCAGGCTACGACAGGCAAAGGCGTCTCATTATATATTGCAACTACTTCCTTTTCTACATAGTCTTTGATAGGAGTATCTATATTCATATCCGCAATTGCACCCACGACATCTGCAACCGTAACGAGCCCCACAAGTTTTCCATCATCGACCACTGGAAGCCTTCTTATTCCGTATTGCAGGAGCAGGCGTGAAGCAGTCTGCAGGTCAGATCCAGGGGTTATGGTTATCGGTTCTCGCGTCATAAGAAGGGCTAGCTGTTCCTCTTCTGGGTTTTGCAAAAGGTTTGTCCTGGTCACAATTCCTACTACTTTTGAATCTTTGAGTACCGGGACTCCCGAGATGTGTTTGTTCTTAAGAATTTTAAGAACCTCGTCCCTGGAACCAGGCAGTGTTGCGCATGCAACGTCCCTTACCATGATATCTTCTATGAAGATGTTTTTTGGCATATGATTTACACCTGTATTGTCCTCTGAATCCTGAATTTTTTCTTCTATCGCTTTTTCAAAAGACTTTGTTTAAAGCAAAATCAGCTCTCTTACCCACTCCGGACGACCATTGTAGGAACCTTTGAGCCTCTGACCACTTTTTCTGCAACGCTTCCCAGAAGGAACCTGTCAATACCGGTTTTTCCAAGTGTCCCCATAACTATCAGGTCAACGTTGTTAGTCTCTGAGAACTCAATGATCTCATTAGTCGGGTGCCCTTCAAGGACAAGCTCTCTTACCTCTACGCCTGCAGCCTCTCCCTGGTTCTTTATGGCAGAGACTGCTTTTTCACCCTCCTTTTTCAGGATTTCATACATTGCTCCCCAGCCGCCTTCCGTGCTCATTGGAATTGACGAAAAAGAAGATGTGTCCACTACATAAATTGCGTGAACTGTAGCCCCGCTGAGTTTTGCAATTTCAAGTCCGTAAGAAATTGCTCTCTGGGTATTCTCGGATCCGTCTGTTGCAATTACTATGTTCCGGTAAAATTCGCTATTCATGTCTTGTTCTCCATTTGCTTATGAATGAAGCACCGCTAATATGTCATCAGGCCTTGCACGTTTTGTAATTCCACATATAGGGTCATGTATCCCTTCAAGATTATTAGAACTCCCGTTCAGGATCATTATATTGGCATTATTCCCCTTTTCGATGATAGAACCCGTGGAGTCTGGTCCCATTACAAATGAACCATTAAGTGTGCAAATTTTAAATACTTGCCTATCGTCTAAAGAAAATATTTTAGACATAAATTCCATTTCAGCAAACATATTTACAGAATTTAACATTACATTATCTGTCCCTGCTGCGACCTGAATTCCAGCTTCAAGCATTTCAGCTATCGGTACCATTCCTACTCCTGTTACGAAGTTTGACCTCGGGCAGACAACAACCGGAATTTTTGCCTGAGCCACCTCATCAAGGTCTTTTTTTGTGGCTTGTGTTAAATGGATTAGCAGGTCTGGCTCCAGCGATAGGGATTTTTCAATATCACTCCTGTCCTTTTCCCCGGAATGGATTGCAAAAAGTTTGTTTCTATCTCGAGTATAAGCTGCAATCTCCTCCAGGAGCCCTATCTCGAGATCATTTGCTCCGCTCATCCCAATACCATCGGAACGCAGTAAAATCCTTCTTAGTTCTGCAAGTAGCACTTCAAGAGGGAGATGGGGTTCTGAAGGTCTTCCAAATATCAGGGAATCTAATTCCAGTCCTTCAAGGGCTTTATTCAGAGCTGCAACTCCTACAACTCCTCCTTCTCTAAAATCCGCAAAAGCACAGGTGCCTGTTTCTATCATATCCAGTAAAGACCTTCTAATGTGCTCTACAAGTATTTTATAAGGAGTTTCATTGAGAATTCTGTGTTTTAATCCATCAGGAGGTTTTACAAGTGAGTCCAGGTCTCTCTGAACCCGAAAACCGGAAACATTTCCCATTGCAGGGTCTTTACAAACTGAATCTCCAAGATGAGTATGAGCATTGACAAAACAGGGAGCTATTATATTTTTAGAACTTGTACGCTCTTCTCCTATTTCCGTAATTCTTCCATTTCTTACACAGATGTACCCTTCAATGGGTATAAGCTCGGGACCTGAAATAATTGTTCCGAAAATTATCTGTTCAGTGCCGTACATCTATACGCACCTCTCTTACTCCTCAAACGCCTGTGCTCAGTTTATGGAAGACCAAATATATACATCATATATAATCTTTCCTTAGCCCTATTCCTCTAATATCCAGTTGACAAATTCCTGTAATTTGATTTTCTTTGACTGCTGGCGATTGACTGCTTTTTCTCATTGTTCGTAAGTTGATTTTCGGTTTCCTCATTTTCATTAGAATCGATATCAACAGACGTGTTTTGATGGGCTGAATAATTACAATCTAAGGATATATTCATAAGGACATATTCAATTGATAGTAAAATTCACAGAATATTTATACAATAGATTGGTAGAGACTTATCATTTCCTCAGGAGACCCAATTCCAATCTGTTCTCCATGATTCAATAGAAGCACCTTATCACAAAAACGCTGCACTGTACTCAAATCATGGCTGACATAAACAACAGTTTTGTCCATTTCTCTATACCTGTCGAAAACTTCAAAACATTTTTTCTGGAAATCAAGGTCTCCTACTGCCAGGACTTCATCCAGAAGAAGAATTTCCGGCTCGATTTGAACTGCCGTTGAGAACGCAAGCCTTACAATCATCCCACTTGAAAAATTTTTGATTTTAGTATCCTTGAAACGGATTAATCCTCCAAATTCAAGAATACCATCTATTCGCTTCTCTATTTCAGTGTTTGAGAGTCCCATTATAGCGCCATAAATTTTTATGTTTTCTTTTGCGGTTAAATCCGGTTGAAAACCTATTCCTAACTCCAGAAATGAGGTTATTTTTCCGTTTACCGTAATATTGCCTTTTGTAGGACGAATTGTTTTTGCAATAATCTTTAGAAGAGTGCTTTTTCCACTTCCATTATGGCCTATAACTCCGAGCCATTCTCCTTTTTTTACAGTGAAATTTATGTCTTTTAATGCGGTGAAGGACTCATATCCCATTTTAGTATCCAGCAGTCCATATAAGGTCTCAAATAAAGTATTTCTTTTTTCATAAGGGATCTTGTAGTTTTTCCATATGTTTTTTGCTACAATAATGTCCATTATAATTAAACCTCCTCTGCAAATCCAGGCTCAAGCTTCGAGAAGATGAAGTATCCAACAAGTAATATTACAAGGGCAGAGACCAGGCAAAAAGTGAGGTCCTGGGTGGATACTGCTTTATTATACAGGACGCAATCCCTTGATATTAAGAGTATTCTTGCCATGGGGTTCAAAAGCAGCGTTCTTTTAAGGTCAGCATCATAAGCCGAGAAATCGATAAAAACACCACTTGCAAAAAAACCAGCCTGAAGGATAACTGCCCAGATATACTGGACATCTCGATAATATGTATTAAGTGCGCCCAGTGCAAGGGAAAAACCAAATACCAATATGAATATGATTATGAAAATTAAGGGTAAATAAATAATAGTTGATGTTGGCATCAAACCTGAAATCGCCATGAAAATACCAAATACCACAAGTTCAAGCACTGCCATCATAAGAGCGGTCAGAGATGAGCTGAATATCAGTATTTCTCTTGGGATATAAACCTGTCTTACCATACCTGGTTTGCTAAGTATAGCATGTAAGCCCATTGAGGTTCCTTTTGCGAAAAAATCCCACAGAGCAATGCCAAGAAGAAGGAATAAATGAAAATTTTCCTGAGTACTTGGGAATATGTCTGCAAAAACTATATACAAAACCAGCAGCATCAATAGCGGTTCTAATAAGGACCAGAAAAAGCCCAGGACTGAGTTTTTATATCGTACCTTGAAGTCGCTAAATGCTAATCTTTTTACAAGATTACGATATTTCCATAGGTTCTTAATCATTCGCTGATTACCTCTTTCGTTTTTCTAATAAATTCTGATGTATCAAAATGTTTTGCTCTTTGAAGGCAGGAATCCTTAAATTTTTCTGGATTTTCCGAGACGGTTCTTATTGCCCTAATAATGCTACCTGTATTTGCTTCAACCAGCAGCCCTGTTTTCCCGTCAACCACGCTTTCGAGGAATCCACCTTCTTTGACCGCCACTACAGGTTTTCCTGCAGCCATGGCTTCAACTGGTGTCATCCCAAAATCCTCATCCATTGCCGTTGTTATGTGGCCCATGCAGGTTGCATATAATTCAAGCAGTTTTTCTTCTGAAACACTGCCAATTAACATTACATTTTCCGGGAGTTCGGTCATTAATCTGGACGCATATGCTGAAGCATGGTCTCCTGACGCATAGCCTCCTACGATAAGCAGTTTTTTATCTGGCATTTCCCGGAAAGCTTCAATTTGCAGTTCCACTCTCTTTTCGGGATAGAGCCGATTTACGGACAGCCAGAAATCTCCATATTCCTTGAATTTAAATTTTGAAGTGTCAACCGGAGGATAAATTACTTCGGAATCCCTATTTAAGTACTTTCTTATTCTATTTTTAGTATTTACAGAGTTAGTAACAATCTTGCATACATGAGATAGGTAGTAATCAGAAAATTTCCTGTGAAACTGTACCCACACCATAAATGCTAGAGAAACAAAAATTGACTTGTTTTTACGGTAGACATCGTAAAGGTCATAGAAAGCTCTTGTTGGCGTATGACAGTAGTAAAGATTTGCTTTGTGTCTTTTCGCTGCAAAAAATGCCCAGTTTCCGGAAAAAATAAAAAAATCATATTTTTTTGAAAAATCACATCTTGCAAATTTAATCGAGGCATCTATCTGCTTAAGGGGCGGCATCTTTAAGGTACTCCCGAGGCTTATGATTTTTACATCTTCAAAACCCATTTTTTTTACAGAATCCATGTCCACATCTGTGCTAATCACGTCTGCCTTCAGTCCCCTCGCAAGAGTCAGGACCAGTTTTTCCCCGCCGCCTATTGCTCCAATGTAATCATGGAATATTGCAATTTTCATGCAAATTCCTCATAACTGTGTTCCAGTTTCACTAATAATTCGTCCCAATCATATTTTTTAGCTTTATTTAATGCCGCTTCTGAAGCCTTTCTGTTCTCTGAATCCTTTGAAATTATTATTTTCACGGCTTTTGCAATATCTCTTTCTTCAAGCTCCACAACAAAGCCATCAATTCCATCTGAGACCAGCCCCTGTGCCGCGTTATACTTTTCTTTTACCGTGACTACAGGAACCCCACAGGCAAAAGCCTCGATTACAACCATACCGAAACCCTCTCTGCTTGAAGGCAAAACAAGGACTTTTGAAGCTTTGATTTTCCCAATTAATGTGCTGTACTCCTGAAACCCTTCAAATAACATATTTTCCTGCACAGCGAGCTCAAGACTAAGTTTCTCAAGAGCTTTCCTTTCAGGCCCGTCTCCAATGACGCAGCAGCAGATTTTGGGGATGTCCTTTTTTAACAGGGAGACTGCTTTTATCAAAACATTGACATTTTTTTCTTTTATGAGTCTGCCTGCAAAGATGATATCGTAAATTTTTTCTCCCTCGCTTCCTGAATAATCCTTTCCAGCAGGTTTGATTTGAGATATCAAGTTCAGGTCGACTCCATTAGGCAGGACTGCTATTTTTCTACCTGTCCACACAAGGGTTTCAAGCCTTTTCTTTGTCCAGTCCGAGACTGCAATACTATTTTTTGAAATTTTTGCAACTATGATCTCTATCGCAAGCCCGAAAACACCCTTCTTTTTTCCAAGGTATTCATACCAGTAATCTCCCCATACTTCATGCCATGTAAATACGACAGGGATATTTTTTAAGACTGAAATCGCTTTTACTGTAAAACAGGAAAAATAAGGAAATACACTTACGTCAATAATGTCGAACTTTTCATTTATGAGAGCTGGAAAGAGTTTTAGAGAGAAGACGAGAGCTTCTGAAATTGAACGCCTGCCATTCACATAAAGGTCCTGCGCTTTACAGACTCCGTGCAGGGTCATGCCTTCATACTTTAAAACATCTTCACCTTCCCACCATTTAACCCCGAATAGGTGCACATCATGTCCCTGTAAAGAAAGCCGCCTCCCCAGTTGATGAATGCGCAGTTCTGCGCCTCCTTTGACCCAGGGATAAATAGCATCGTATACAAAGGCAACTTTCATTCCATCACTTTACCAATCAGTATCAACTTCAAGTAGCATTACACTTACAAAGATTGCAGAAAAAATGAGCTGAAGCCCGACTGCTGCAAGGACCATTGAAATAACTGCTGATTCGACTTCTTCAAGGGAGCCATACCCGGAACTGACCCATGTATAAGCAACTTTCATTCCGAGAACAAAGCCTGAACCCAGGAGGAGGGAACCTCCGAGCAGCTCTTTTTCAAGGGAATGGTAATTCAGCAATTTTTTGCTTTTTTTATCATCACGGTACATACCATGGATAATAGCGTATGTTTTCATATATCCGCCAGTGGCAAGAATCTGCCCGCCAATGATTAAGAGCATACTTCCCAGAATAAACGAATGCAGCCGGTTATAGGCAGCATTGCCTGTAAGAAGAAGGGAAACGGTTATAAGAAAACCCAGGATAAATACAAAAGCTCCGGGGATATAGAGGAACGGGACAGGGTTGTAGAGCATCATAAACCTTACATGCCTCCAGCCGTCCTGAAACGAGCGCAGTTTGGAAGGGGTTTTGCGTGGATAGTAAGTTATGGGCACTTCCTTAATCCGAAGCCCACGCCATACAGCTTCAATTACCATCTCGGATGCAAGTTCCATGCCGTGACTTTTAAGGTCCATTTTTTCAAGGGCTTCTTTTGTAAAAGCCCTCATCCCGCAGTGTGCATCTGATATTTTCGTTTTGAACAGGAAATTTAGCAATCCTGTAAGGATAGGGTTTCCAATGTACTGGTGCAGCCATGGCATAGCCCCTTCTTTGATTTCACCCTTAAGCCGTGTCCCCATTATGAAATCGGCCTCTCCTGCCATGAGTGGGTCCAGAAATCGGTCAAGCTCAAGGAGGTCATAGGTGTTGTCTGCATCTGCAATAGCAATGTAGTCTCCTTTTGCCTCGGCCAGTCCTTTGATGTAGGCATTCCCATACCCTTTTATTGGGCCTATAATTTTTGCACCCAGGGATGCTGCAATCTCTACAGTCCTGTCCGAAGAATTATCAACAACTATTATTTCCCCCTCTATACCATACTTTTCGAATACGGCCTGAGCTTTCTGTATACAAATACGGATGGTTTCTTCCTCATTCATGGAAGGCATTACGATAGAAAGAGAGGGCATGTCCTGCTAATACATCATATTTCTTAATAACTATTTTGATTCAGAAGGGTCAAGAGAATAAAATAGATCAGGTAAAGAGACCTGAATTCCTTAACAAGCTATATAATGCATTGGAAAACTGCCTTTAAGGAGAGAATTTTTCATGGCTTAGAACAGCGATTTTGTTTTCAGGACCCAATTCAGCATTTCAGTACATTTTTAATGCCTTTTTGAGAGGGGGGCCTAATGGTCAAGCTAAATATAATTTCTACAGAATGGATGAAAACGCAGGCGCTAACTCATGTGAGCTTGAAGAACTGCCGGAAGAGGTGAGATTCTACAGAAAAATAAGCTGTAAGGCACGCTATCAGAGAAGGCACGCAGCCCAATTGCAAAAAAACTCGCTGAAACACAGGAAGCTTAAAAATGAAAAATGTGGAAAAACCTTCCCTTCTCCAGGGATGTTTTCCTTTCAGCTTTTTGAGTTTTTTTCCTGATAAAAGAATGTTCAACTAAAGCCTGAAAAGGCTCTGCCTCTGAATTCAAAACTGTCCTGATCTCTTGCCAGGCAAGCCAGAGTACAGTACACTGCCTTCTCCTCGGCATTCCTGAGGACAAAGAATTCTTTCCCGCAAACGGGGCATATTTTTTTTATGTAAACCATAGTAGGCACGCACATTTTTGTCTGTCGATACTTTTTTAAAGACTGGTTTAAAGTCATACTAAAAAGAACATAACTAAATATAAACTTTTTTGTGAAGTTATTATATATCTTTAATAAGATATTAAATTGACCTCTAATGACCCCAATTTTTAAAAAATACTGTGTGATAAATCTATGTGTATTTTCTCCAGACAGATATATAGTAGAAATTATATTATAATGTTCTATATGAAGACTATAGTTTTTAAGGCTAAGCTTGACATTTCCACATACTTTTCTTTCCTTAAAATCTTTCAGCGATATATTTGCTCCTTATAAGAACTCAGGTCCAGAAGCTCATCCCTTGCTTTTAAAGAGGCAGGATGGGCAGTTTACAACAATTTCTCGTAGTAAAAGTACCCTTCTTTTTCTTTTACGAAAGAAAATCCGTGTTTGAGGTACATGTTTATTGCTTTTTTAAGGGTTGAATCGGTTTTAAGTACGGCGCCTGCACTATTTTTCCCGGCAAATTCCAGAGCAGCCAGAAAAAGCTTTTCCCCATCGCCTTTTCCCCTGTAGCCTTTTTTAAGGTAGATGCGCCTGATTTCACACATGCCTCCATCGATTATGCGGACTCCTGCAGTGCCCACGACCCTGCCGTTATCAACTCCTACAAAAAAGGTGCCTCCTTTTGAAAAATAGTAGCCGTTGATGTCCTTGAGGTCAGCATCTTTAAGCCTGTCATATTCAAAGCCGTGCTCCATAAGGACTTCCAGGACGACACTGCGGACCTCTTCCTTTCTGGAATCATCATATTTCTGGATTATCATGTTTTTCTCCTTTTAGGAATAAACAGCGCCCTGTATAATTCAGGATTTTTCAAGATAGTCCCGAGGGCCAGGGTATTTTTGGGAGTTAAGATATTTTTCAGGGTGCTTGAGGAAATCCAGGGATATGGTGTAGAAAATTTCCGTGCCTTTGAGCAGGATATCTTCATCGATATCGAATGTACATGAGTGGTTTATCTCCACTATCCCTTTTTTCGGGTTCAGGGTGCCGAGGGAGATGTAGATTCCGGGAACGGCTTGCAGATAGCTTGCAAAGTCTTCGGCAGCAAAGGTTTTTTCCAGTTCCGGATAGATTGTAAGCTCAGGGAAGCTTTCTTGCAGTTTTAAGTTAACTGCACCTGTGAAAACAGGATCATTTACCAGGACCGGATACCCATGCAGGATGTCAAGCTTGTAATCCGTAAACCCTGCAAACTCCTCTCCGGGTTTTATGTATCTTTCCTTTATCCTCTCAAGGCATTCTTTTATCGTTGTGTCTATTATTTCTGTAGTCTCGCTGTCAAATGTCCGGTAACTTCCGAGGACCTCTACACTGTCAGGGATCCTGTTGAACTGGGCTCCTCCCTGAATCCTTCCTACTCCAAGTACATATTTGTCAGGTCCAAGTTGTTTTTCAAGGGCCGGGTAGATGCTGCTTATGAAGTCCGTTGCCATACGGACAGGGTCAATGCATTTATTGGGTTTTGAGATATGGCCCCCTTTCCCTTTAAAGTTGATTTCAAAACGGTTTGTGCTTGCCATAAAGGGCCCAGGGCGAAAACCCACGCTTCCAGATTCATGGTTGCTAAAGATGTGCATGCCCATAACTGCGTCCACACCTTCAAGCCCGCCTTCGGCAATGACTCTCACCGACCCTCCTGGAGGGATCTCTTCTGCAGGCTGGAAGATGAAGCGGACTTCTCCTGGGAAATCTTTGTTTTCTAAAAAGAGTCTTGCGGCCCCAAAGACCATTGCCATGTGCCCGTCGTGCCCGCAGGCATGCATTACTCCATCATTTCTGGAAATATATTCCCTGTTTCTTTCAGAAGGCTCTTCCTGGACCTGAAGCCCGTCAGTATCCGCCCTCAGGGCAATGCAGGGGCCAGGCATAGTGCCACGGATGCTTGCAAGTACGCCTGTATCTGCAATCTTTCTGGCCTCAATTCCAAGTTCTCCAAGGATTCTCAGGATTCGCTTCTGGGTTTCGTATTCTTCGAAACTGAGTTCCGGATATCGGTGGAACTCTCGCCTCAGCCGGATAATCCAGGCTTCAAGTGGTTCTGCACTCGGGTCATCTCTCAAACTTATTACCTCAGATATTCTGCACATGCAGTTTATTCCGTTTTTTTTCGATAAGGTTCAGTATTTTTTGTTTTATTCTTTTAGTATATATTGCTCCGGGTATATTATTCCATATTCTTACTTTATGTTAATTATCAAACTGTTAAACCCTGGACTTTTGGGGTTGCCCTCAAAACTCAAAAATTACTTCTTTGAACTCGATTTTGAAATAAATTTTAGAGCTACTGGCCAGGAAATTAGTTTTGATACTCCAGAATCTGGAAATAAAAGTTGCTTTTGGGATAAGCCCCTGGTTTAAGGTAAATATACATTTGTATTTCATCCGGGGTAGTAATACAAAAATTAAATATGATAACATTAAATACCATACTAACTACGAAAAGTGTTAAATACAAGTTTGACATACATACGTATATCCGAAAGACTCAAAAACAGACACGCCTCCTAAATCTGTAACAAACATACAACGTTGGAAATTCCTCACCTGTAATTGCAGGCGGGTGAGGAGTTTTCAGGTTTAAAGAAAGAGCAGAATTTAATCTTCTGCTCTGCCAAATATAAATCTTTTTTGAAAAATAGCAAACAGAGGACAGGAGATTAATTTAGATAATTGCAACTTAAGCTGAATTTCAATCAGGAATGCTTTGCTTCTTAAGCTTTTACATATCTTCCAGATTTTAAAATCAGGGAATGAAGATAATTAAAAATTAAATGGGAGTTAGAGCCTGTTTTTCAGTCAGCCTCCTCCCATAATTTCTTTTTACAGGATCACGTTTTTTCAGATCACGTTTTTTCAGATCACGTTTTTTCAGATTACGTTTTTCAGCGTATTGTCAAATACCCGGTATCAAACCCTGAAATTGTAGATGTTTCCGATTTCACGTTTGTCCTGAAAAGCTTGCGCCCTGCTTTAGTCCCTTCATCAACAGTCACTTTTACCGG
>JASGVX010000141.1 GCA_030054735.1 Methanobacteriota archaeon
TCGATCAAACTCAATATTCAAGCTCTTCTGGCACAGGTCAATATGTCATGCTCAAAGAATTGTGCCATATTCAAAATCTAGTGATTTTTGATTTTTATGATTATCACTAGATTTTGGCATTGTGTCACTATTCAGAATCATTAAATATTTAAAGATTGACGCAACACTAGAAATGGGATTGAAAGTTGCTTATATATGTGGCCCAACTATCACCACATATACAAATACTGGACCATTTTTTCATAAAAGTTTAGTATGAGATATTATTAATTGATCAGATGTAAACCTAAAAGTTACGTACAAATACTATGTATTATTTCAAAATCGGAATCAACAAAAATTGTGAAAAATTAAATGTCGACCTGCCGAAAGAAGATTATGATGATAACTAATTATTAAATTGGTTAAACACAGGGACAGATACTTTTTTTACTTGCTTACAATATCCAATTTATTTAAAAAATTATTTTTATTTACATAAAATATATAAACCTGAAAGTATTATTCATTCTCGATGACCGAAGTTTCTCCAGTTAATTTAACCGAAAAGGAGTATTCAATTATTAATATGCTCCAGAGCCTGGGGCTCCCGAGGACAGAGTCTACAGCAATTGTATGTTTAAAAGTCTGCAATGAACTCAGATCCCTTCACATCGAACTTGTTTCCGGGCTCAGACAACCGGAAGTGAGTGTAGCTATGCGACCTCTAAGGAATCGAGGCTGGGTGGATGAAAGGTCTGAGAAGAGGAACAAAGGAAAAGGCAGACCTGTAAAATACTACAAGTTAACAGTACCGTTCCCGCAAATAATACAGATTCTCGAAGAGGAATTTTTGAGAGACAATCAAGAGAAAATGATTGCGCTTAAAAGGCTACGGGAACTGGAAATTATAATGCAAAATTAGCTTCACTGCAAATCAAATCCACAGCAATTAACTTCGAAATAAGTTTACAAGATGAGTTTCTTAAAAATGATATAAGGGAACCTGGCAGATCTGATTTTTTTTTCATAAATGAGGTTTTGCCATTTTCCATCAAATTCCTATTTTTCAATGATATTTGTAGGACTTACGCAGTTGAATTGAAAACCACGAGCGGATGTGACTTAATTGTATAAACTCAAATAATGTTAACGAGCCCGCTTGTGTCTGATTTTACATTTCGACTGCGTAAGTCCTAATTTGGTTATAATATTTATTTTGTAAAAAAAATTATTTAAGATGATTTAAAACCAATTAAATATGATATTATATCATTAATTGTAATTAGAATTATTTTTACTCTTATAATAAAGAATAAATTCCCATTTGAGTTTTTAATACATAATAAATATTTATAATCACATGTTATTTATCGAAAAAGATTACATTAAATGCTAATTTTTAAGTATTTGTAACATTAATTAGATTCTCATTATAGGGTTTCATATTAAGCGACACTTAATTATGCAATTTTAAAGGCACTAAATATAATTTATGACAAAATAAGCAATATTAGGCAATTTTTTCACATTTGAAGTATTATTGTCAATTTTGGCAAAACCTCAGATGTATTGAGATCTTTATTTCCTATAAAGGAAAGCTGTATTTATAAAATTTCCACTAATCTGCCAGATCTTGGCTCATCATATCTCATTCCAGTTATTCCAGAAAAAATTCCTTTATCTGAAAGGTGTTAAAACCTCTTGCCACCAACCGTTAGTATATCTAATTATTAGCGTATATGATAATTCTAAAAAGCTCAAAACAGAACCTCAATCTATTATTAATCGAAAAATAGAGAGATAATAAAAACATGCAGTGTGCTTTCACAAACAGTATGGATAACCAGGGATGCGAAAGACAGACAAATGTTGTTATAGTCCGGTACGGGGAGCTTGCTCTCAAAAGTCATGGAGTCAGGAACTGGTATGAGAAAATACTTATGAAGAACATCGCCGCAATGCTGGACTCAAAAGGTATTCCATACTCCCTCATGCGGAGAGAACGGGGTAGGGTATTTATTGAGACTGCGGATCCGCGTGCGGCTGGAGCGGCAGCAGATGTTTTTGGGGTAGTCTCAACCTCCTCTTCATTAATTGCAGAACCAACCCTTGAGAGTGCAGCCGTAACCTGTGCTATTCTTGGAAAAGACCTCATTCGAGAAGGTGAATCTTTTGCTATCCGGGCCAGAAGAAGTGGAAGTCATTCATTCTCGTCAACGGATATAGGAAGAGCCTGCGGAGATGCTGTCTGGAATGCACTTGAAAAAGAAGGGAAACACCCAAGGGTTAGCCTGAGTTCTCCTGATAGGGAAATTTTTGTAGAGATGAGGCAGGATCTGGCTTATGTTTACCTGGAAACAGTTAAAGGAGTGGGAGGGCTTCCCCTTGGCACTCAGGGAAATATGATAGTGCTTATGTCAGGAGGCCTCGATTCCCCGGTCGCAGCCTGGCTCATGATGAAGCGCGGAGTTTTGATTACCCCTGTATATTGTAATACCTCTCCTTATGCTGAAGATGCGGCAAAGGAACGTGCTTTTGACTGCATCCGGCAGCTTCAGGCCTGGGCTCCCGGACATCAGTTCACGACTTATGAGATTCCACATGGCCCCAATCTCAGATCTTTTATAGATACCTGTGACCGAAAAAATACCTGTCTCCTCTGCAAACGCATGATGTATAGAGAAGCCTATGAGGTCATGAAAAAAGAAGGTGCAAGCGGAATTATTACCGGCTCTTCCCTTGGACAGGTAGCTTCCCAAACAGCTGCGAATATGCATGCCGAGATTTACCAGCTTGCTATCCCTATTTATCACCCAATAATCGCCTTTGACAAAAATGAGATCGTTGACATTGCCCGCAGAATTGGAACCTATGAAATCTCTACAAGGCATGCGGGAGGCTGTGATGCAGTCCCTGAGCACCCCAAAGTCAGGGCAAACTATGACCTTATAGTTCTCGAAGAGAATAAACTTGATATTGAAACTCTGGTTAGCAATGCTTTGAAAGATGCAAAGATCCTGAAGCTCTAAATAAATCTCTGGGCTTTTGAAAATAGAATTTAAGCCTTAAAGATAGCTTTGACTCTATTATATTAATGAATTAGTAATATATAAAAATATTAATAATATGGTTCTTTTTTTGTTATCTCTCAGCCAATCTTTGTAATCCCTTTTTATCAGTAATCAAAGTTGTGCTGGCGCACCCCGTAGCAAGCTAGCGGGGTATTCTACAATAGTAAAATATTTATTTTACTTATTTTTCTATATGATTTTTTAGGTCCCTCGAACATTTTTATCTCCTGGCAGAGGTTTCACGGCATATTTATACACTTAAAACGCCTCTGCCTTTACTCAATTGATCTTTATTGCATCCCACATATAAGCAAATCGACCGATTATGGAAAAAGACTTAAATAAAGTAAAGTTAATTTGAGCATAATTAAAATATAATTGAACGTCGATAAATATTAAATACTAAGTAGAAGAATTCTTCACTAAACTACGAGGAGATCTACATTAATTTATCAATACTATGGAACTAGCTAATCTGTATTAGATCTCCCGGAAAAATTATTTTGAGAATTGTCTACAGATTTACAGAATTATCTACAGATTTATCTATGCAAATTATAGAGGAGATAAAAATGGCCTGGATAGAACCGGAAATAACAAAAAAACCTAAAAAACCGATGTTTTTGTGCGTACTTTCCAACACAAAAACGGCACATATCCCAAACCTCTCAGCAGCCGGAAAAACAGCTGAACTTACAGACTATACGCCTGCAGGAGATGCGGAACTTATGGAAACTGGAAACATTATCAGTGTACCGGTGCTTCCTATGACTCCTCCTTTTGACACTCCCACCCCTGCAATTATCACCCGTTCAGCGCTGAAGCTTACGGACGCTCCCTATAATTTCATAAACTCCGGTTTAATAATAACTCCGGAAGACCCGTGCATTGACCTGAAAGCAAAGCCTGGAGAAGATATCCGGGAGCCAATTGCGGTAAGGGACGTGCAGGGTATCTACGAAAGAGCGAAATTCCTTGGCAGGAGGCTCAGGAATCAGGTAGACCATGTGGTCATCGGAGAAAGCATTCCTGGAGGCACAACAACGGCAATGGGAGTTTTAAGAGCGCTCGGGTATGACGGAAATGTCAGCAGCAGTGCAGATGAAAATCCTCTTGGGCTTAAAAAACAGGTTGTTGAAGAGGGCATGAAAGCCTCGGGTCTTACATTTGCTTGTCTGAAAAATGATCCTATGAAAGCTATTGCCTGTATGGGAGACCCCATGATGCCTGCAGTTGCAGGGCTTGTTGCAGGATTACAGGGAAATGGGATTAGTGTTGTCCTTGCAGGTGGAACTCAGATGGTAGCAGTTTATGCCCTGATCAAACACATGGGCCTCAATACTGAGGAACTCTCAATCGCAACTACCCGTTATGTCGTGGAGGATAAATCCGCAAACTTCATTCAGCTGACTACAACTCTTGGAGTTCCTGTAGTTTACGTCGCAGACCCCGGCTTTGGCAAGTCCAGTATGAAAGGTCTTAACAGGTATGAGACAGGCACAATAAAAGAAGGTGCAGGTGCTGGAGGAGCCATGTATCTTGCAGGCCTTTTCGGAATTACTCAGGACCAGTTCAGGACCGAAGTGGAAAATGTCTGCAAAGTGCTCAAAGCAGGGCAATGAAGAAAAAAGCTGTATTTAAAGCAATTTTTATAGAGAATTATTTTTATAAGTTAAATATTCTCTTTTTTTTTAATTGGGAGCCTTTTTAGGCTCATTTCTAAAAAAGCAAAATTATTGATGAAATTCTTTGAACTTAAAATCCTTTTTCAGGCTAAGTTTCTACCGAAACTTTTCTTTTGTCCTCAGGAAGTATCAGTCCAGCGGTGGAAGATACCCTGGGAGAAGATAGTGCTTTCTTGACCAGGAGCGTGTCAACTCCCTCTTAGAAACATACCTCCGAACTCATACGCCCAAAACTCTGGCAATAGTAGAAGACATTCGAACCAATTACATGGTGTTTTAGCCTGGCCACACATGCACTGCTGAATTTAAGAATACCGAAGTTTTCCATTTGAGATTCCTCAGCCGTAAATCATAATTGAATCAAGTCTTGCAGTGCCTATTTTTGTCCAGTATTTGCAAACACTACAGTACTGAGTCCTGCCGTCCGCGCTCAGTTTCAGTTCAGCATGACATTTTGGACATTTTGTTAGATAGTTCGTCAATAAGCCCCCTTGAATATTCATATTTAGAGTTGCAGAATTTGTGCGGTCAAAAGCCCCTTAAAACCGATAGGTTCCACTTCGGATAGATCCAGATGTCTTGATATAGAATACCTATCAAATAAAGAGTAAACTGATGACCTCAAACCCCTTAAATTAACAATTAAAAAGCCATTATCGGCCTTTACACCAAACGAATTAAATTCCCCTGAACAAAGCCTCAGATAAAGTATTTTAAGCTAATTGATATATTGCTTAAAAATAAGGCCTGTCCGATTTCGCTGAATCAATATACAACAGGTATTAAATATATTATTCCTGAAAGGATATAAGTTTTGCTTGAAATAAGTACCAGTATATAAAAGTAACCAGAGAGCGACGGATCTAAACAATTGAAATACTATAATAGAAGCAAAAACAAATAGGAAAAAATTACAGTAATTTAACTGGAGAGATCCAGGCGAATAGAAGTAAAATTTGATATAAATCAGATAAATAATAGCTTGATAATATCAAAACAAATAAAAATGTATTGACTAAAAAGTAACTATGCAAGTGTAACAAATATTTGCATTATTGAACTCATTATAAATATCATAAAGCTGCCTGTGAAAAGAGGTTCAAGCGAAATATATAAATACAATTATCGCTTTAGGAGTGTTCGCGATAGGGTAAGCAAACTAATATACTTATTCATGTAGCCGCTTTAACTCAGCTGGTAGAGTGTCTGGCTGTTAACCAGAATGTCGTAGGTTCGAGCCCTGCAAGCGGCGTAAAACTTTTGCATGCTTTACAGCGTTTTTCTAAAAAAATAAATACACTTGTAAAAAGTTTATTATTAAAGTCGTACTAAAAACTATTGAAAGTTATAGAATCAAAGAGGGCCTGTAGTTCAGTCAGGTTAGAGCGCTCGGCTCATAACCGAGTGGTCACCGGTTCAAATCCGGTCAGGCCCATAACCAATACATAAAATTTATATTCAAAGAATCTCCTATATAAGGAGGTTCAAAAGCTAAAAAAGCGAACAGAATCATTCAAATCGTAAAGCCGCTTTAACTCAGCTGGTAGAGTGTCTGGCTGTTAACCAGAATGTCGTAGGTTCGAGCCCTGCAAGCGGCGTGAAAATTAATTACTCTTTTCCCTTACTCTTTTGCTTTAGAGGCTGTCCAAAAACTCAAACCATTTATACAATTGGATAATGAGTACCGTTAACTTTAAAAGCACGACCACTTAAAGCAGAGAAATTTAGATATGAATTAACCTTATAGTAGAAAAAATTGACATAATTGTAGAATTAACTTTAGTTTTGAGACAGCCTGCTGATTTTAATTTATTCAATTGCCATAGGAGCTATAGGAAAAGAAACATCCAGGCAGCAAAATATCAGCGTTCCGGAGACTGGAGGACTCTTTTCTTCCGTGTCAGGCCTTCTCTTATCTATCAGGGGAATAGAACCATCATTTTTGTCAGAAGAACTTCAGGGCACCCAAATTCATATTATGGAGCACAGGGGATAGATCAGTCCTTTTCAGGATATGTCGGTTTTTTCGAAAACTATTTACTGGATACTGATTTCAGAAATTTTGAGAATATAATTATGAAAGCTTCCAATGCACTTGGAACTATAATGCTTGAACCCAAAGAGAAGTTTCTCGTAAGCTATACGCTTGCGACAAAACTTTCTGTTGAAACTTTTAATGGTCCTGAGTATATTCATGAAGCCGAATCCTTCGAGTAAGTAAAATTGACTTAAAAAAGAGCATACAACCATTAATTTCAGTTGTTGTTTTTTTAACAGAATCTTCTCTCCTGGAGTTTTTAAACCAGCTTTTGTCTGCTATAAAAAGATGGTATTTCAGGCCCACCGGCAGTCATATGCCTTTGACGTTTCATAAATTTTAAATCTCCATTACAAAATAGCAACAATAATAATCTTCTGATTTCATAGAGTTAATCCAGGCAATACCCTGCAGTAGTTTATCCAGAGTTTTTTGCTGTTTAAAAGTTCTAAATTGATATTAACAGCAAAAAAATATACATGATGGTTGTGAGAATATGCAGGAATACAGGCTTGAAACTTTAAATACTATAGGTTGACAAAAGAGGCAAAGAATGATCACATTAAATGAAGCAGAGGCAGTCGATGTAGGTTTATCCTCAGTTGAAGAGAGAAATGAGAGCAGAGTTTTCCAGGCCCTTGACTCCCTTACAAAAATTGCAGAAGATTTCCTTTCTGAAAATGAAGAGGCAGATGCTTCGAGGGCTATCCTCTCTATTTCAGATATTGCACAGGTAGCTACGCAAGAAGGTATGGAATTTGTTACAATCAACTCAGTCCTTGCCCTCGGAAAACTGGCAAAAACAGCCGCAGAAAAAGGATATAGTTCTGCTCGGAACAGGACAATAATAGCAATAGGCAAACTCGGAAAAACAGCAGCTTCGAATTCACTTGAAGCAGGCTCAAAAGTAGCTGCTACAACACTGATGGAAATCTGGAACCTTTCCTCTCCTAAAACGAAAGATCGGGAAGAAATGCTTGCTTTTTCCATGCTCTTAAAAGACATAGGGTCTGCAGCAGCAGCACAGGAAATGGAAGAAGCTTTTCTTAACGCAGTAACCTGTCTTGGAGAGATAGGAAAAAAGGAAGCTGCAGAAAGCCTTGAGACCGAAACTATGAGCACTCTTCTGCTTCTTGAAGAAGTAGGCGGGCTTGCTGCAGAAAAATACTTTGACAAGGCTCTGAGTTCACTAGCTCTTTCGATAGAAGATACCGGAAAGCTCTCTCTAAAGAATGGACTTCGTGAAGCAGCACTCCAGAGCCAGTGGGCTCTTGAAATCTTAAAAGTGCAGGCTGAAGAGAAATCCCTGACCAATTCTCCTATTGTCATGGAAATGGCTCTTGACAGCTTTAAACTCACAGGCATCACAGAAACAGATGAAAACACAGAGAGACTTCGGGAGATAAAAGAGCTGCAAAGAAAAGTTTATTTAGACCTTTAAAGGAAAAAATTTTAGAATCTATTTTTTCATTTTTTTCAGCTCTCATTTTTGCTTTTTTAGCTCTTGTTTTTCCTTTGTTAACTTTTATTGTAACTATTCAGCCTATCAAAACATGCCTATTGATATTGATTCTAACGAAAACAAGGAAACCGAGAATTAACTTATGAACAATGGGAAAACGCAGTCAAACGCCAGCAGTCAAAGAAAATCAAATTACAGAAATTTGTCTCTTGGATATTAATAAAGATGGCTATTGATATTGTTTTATATGGGCTGAATAGTTACTATAGACATTAGAATTCTGATCTTTGTTTATCTAAGGACAAATTAAATTATTCTTTGCTTAAAATAGTTTAACAGGATCGGCTTGGTTAAAAGGATAGTTAACAGGTTTGTTTGGTTAGAAGGATAGTCAACATGATCGGTTTGGTTAAATGGATAGTTAACAGGATCAGTTTGAAATAAGAGAACGGAGTTTGAAATAAGATTTCCCCGAGAATAAAGCAAATTATACCGCCCATAAGGGATTTTGGGTGTGTACTGATTCTAATTTACAAAAATCATCCTAAACCAATTATATGGGACCAAGAATATGGCAAACGATATTAATGGAAATAGAGGCGGACCGACAGATAGTCCTGGTAGAAAGAGCAAGGTGGATAAGGCAGGCAAGTCAGACAGAGCAGCCAATTTGGGTAAAACCGGTAAGAAAGGCGGGATGGGCAGAAAAAGTACAGGCAGGCCAGATAAAGCCGGTGAGACAGCCTATGACCGCCTGAATAAAGCCCCGAAACCATATGAAAAAACTCTTGAGAAAAACCCTGATGATGCAGCAGCTTTGGCAGGGAAAGCATCAGTATTTCTAAAGCACAGGATGTATAAGGATTCCCTGGAAGCTTTTGAAAAAGCACTTGAGATAGAACCCAAAAAACCTGCATACCTTTATGAAAAAGCTTTCGTTCTTTTGCAGCTCAACAGGGATGAAGATGCCCTGAAAGTTTTTGACAAGCTGCTTGAAATAGAGCCGAATAGCGACAAAGCCTGGAACCTGAAAAGCTCTGTCCTCTGCAGGCTCGGGCAACATGAAAAATCCTTTGAAGCTTCTGAAAAAGCCCTAACTGTCAATCCCAGGCTTGAAGGCGCATGGCTCGCAAAAGGAACTACCCTTGCTGACCTTGGCAGATATGAAGAAGCTATACAGGCTTATGACTCTGCTCTCAAAATAAAACCAAATATGGCTAGAGCCTGGGATGCTAAAGGCTTTGCCCTCTACAACCTGGACAGGTCAGTTGAAGCCATAATAGCCTACGACTCTGCTCTCAAAATAAACCCTGACAATGCAAAGACATGGATAGGAAAAGCAATGGTACACCTCAAACTCGGCAAATACAAAAAAGCCCTTGAGCCCTGCAATAAAGCTATCTCAATAAAGCCCGATTCTGCTGATGCCTGGTACTGCAAGGGTCTTGCTCTTTCAGGGTTGGATAAGGATGAAGAGGCCCTTGGAGCCCTTGAAAGAGCCCTCAGGATCAATCCGGAATACGCCAATGCACGGAAAGCCAGAAATGCCGTAAGCTCCAAACTCGGAATCGACCTCGATGAAGAGGAAGAAGAAATGGAAAAAGAAATGGTAGAAGAAAAGCCGAAAGTAAGAAGGAGCGTCTGGACAAGGAAAGAGCCAACTAGTGAGAAAATAACGAAGACAAGAGAGCACGGACGAGAGCGTGGAGGAGAAGGGACAAAGAGGAGCAAAAGGACTGAAAAGTATCAAAAGAAAAGTGAGCCCGTGTAAATAGAGGGTCAATAAAGAGAGCAAAGAGGCAAGCTAACCCGGAAAAATATAAGGACAGAAAGAGAAAAGAAGTAATCATATATTTGCATTGTGTGCTTAGGCACTCAATCAGTTATATAAGCTTTTGGTTAGACAATTAACCATATCCTTATAAATATAGGACTTACGCACTTGAAATGTAAAATCAGACACATGAGGGATCGTCAACATATTTGAGTTTATACAGTTAAGTCACATCCGCTCGTGGTTTTCAATTCAACTGCGTAAGTCCTAAAATAGCTGATTAATCTGCTTTTAAAATGGAAGTAATTAGTAGCGAATTTCTATATTTGTGCCCTACTTTTTCCTTTTGCCGTATCCTCTTCAAATTAGTGTCATGGCCATTTAATTATTTCATATAATACTTTGACATTTTCTCATCTGCCTTCTTCCTCTTAAACTTCCATTCAACCTACATTCGGCAGGTCGACATTAAATATCATTAATATTATATCCTATATTCGGCAGGTCGACATTTAATTTTCATAATTTTTGTTGATGTCGATTTTGAAATAATACATGTATTTGTACGTAACTTTTAGGTTTACATATTGTCAATTAAAAATATCTCATTCTAAACTTTTATGAAAAAATGATCCAGTATATATATATATGTGGTGTTAGTTGAGCCACATGTTAACCAACTTTTAATCTCATTTTTAGCGAGGGGATACTATAAAACGACATCAAGAAAAATGTTCTGATTTTTAATGTTGACCTGCCGAATGTAGGTAAGATCCTTAATGATCTGCTACTAAAGAACAAAATATCTAATTTTCTTTAAATTGTCCCAATGGAAGGAAATTTACTCTTTATCTTATTGGCTGTCTCAAAACTAAAGTTAATTTTACAATTGTGTCAATTTTTTCTACTATAAGGCTAATTCATATCTAAATTTCTCTGTTTTAAGTAGTCATGTTTTTAAAGTCAACGGTTCTCATTATCCAATTGTAGAATTGGTTCGAGTTTTGAGACAGCCTGCTTAAGTCTCTTTTTTAGAAGTCGATTTTTCAGATTCTTCCGTTTCAAACTCTTCTGCTTCGAATTCTTCAGCTTTAAACTCTTCTACTTCGAATTCTTCTGCTTCGAATTCTTCTGCTTCGAATTCCCCTTCCTTAGAGTCCTCTTCTTCAAACCCTCTCGAACCATTTTCCACAGAATCAGAGCCAATCTTCTCTCCGCTTCTAATCTCCTCCAGAACTTTTTCAAGGTCCCTTTTAATGTCATATTTTCGGAAGAAATGGGTCAGTATGTTCGAAACATCCCTTTCAAGAATTTCGTCAGCATGAGGATGATCTGGAGTCACATATTGAGGCCAGTCAATAAGCTGGACACCGTCTTCGGATACAAAGATATTATACTCGCTTAAATCAGCGTGGATGACTCCGAGGGAATAGGTTATCTTTACCTGCTTCAGGATCTCATCAAGGTAGCATTCAGGGTCAACAAGCTTTGTTTTTGAAAGCAGGCTACCCTTTGCAAGTTCCATAACTATGGCGTTCCTGTTCTGATCAAGGGGTTTTGGGACAGACACCTGCGGGTAAAGCTTGCACATAATGTCATATTCTCTCTGGGCTGCAAGCCTGGCAGCGTAAATCCAGGAAAAGTGTTCTCTCTCGCCGAGGTGCTCTCGTACTCTTTTTATTTGCTTGAAACTGGTCCTGCCTTCCCTGTGAAATTTTATTATGACTGGTAAAAGTTCCCCTATTGCAAGCTCAGGCTGCCGGATTGCTTCAAAGACGACGGACTCTTTACCTACACCTATTTCATCTCCTATGGCGCAGATGCTTTTTCTTTTCACAAAAGCATTAAGAGCAAGGGCATCATACCCTTCAAAGTAAATCTGAAACCCTTCGTAAGGCTGGGTGGTCCTGACAACAAGCTTATCCCGCAGCAGCTTCTTCAGCCTGTATTCAAGCTTGTCAAAGGGCAATTTGGTGTACTTGTTGAGCTCTTCTATTGGAACCCACTCAAAATACTTCATCCCTATCTCGATGCCTGTAAGCATCCTGAAATCCTTTGCATCAAGTTTATTGAAAACCTTTAGCACTTCAGCGATCATCCTATCCTGTTATACATATCGTCTTCGATATTTAAATAATATCCCGGGGTGTTGTCATTCAGGGAAGCACAACTGTTCGTCTCCTTTACCCTTCAGCAGACAAATATCCGGCAGCAGGTTTGAGGGCATAAACTGCTGAATAAAAATAAGACTTTTGGCAAATACAGTTGCTAACGGACCTAAAACAGTTTTTATACCTGAAAAAAATGAGAAATTACTAAATTCAGTAGTTCAATAAATTTTTAATATTCATTAAACGATGTATACAGATACCTTTATATAATATGAAAACTCCGCCGTATGTCTCTTTTCACAAATAAATCTAGATATGGTTCAAGAA
>JASGVX010000142.1 GCA_030054735.1 Methanobacteriota archaeon
TCTGGAAAAAGAAAATGGTTTCAAAGGACTCCAGCTATGGCAGAAGGAATAACTGATCACATATGGACTTTAAAGGAACTATTAACATTTAGAGTTCCTGTTCAATAATTTAAGGACACTACCAAATTTTTACTGGACATTTATTATCCTTTTTGATTCATTTATTAAACCTGTTCATTTGCTGCTTCCCATTTTTTCCAGTATGCGAGTTCTTCGTTATCTATCTTCCTTTTCATTTTGATTTTCTTTCGTTAGAATTCTTTTGACTTCGAAATTCTATCTTTGAAGCCTGAAGTCAAGCATTAAAAGGTTGCGCAAAAAATTTTTGATTGGGAAGAGCAATTTAATTTTTGTGTTAGGTTATGAAAAAGAGCCCTGAATCAAATGAGAATGAAGCCACTTCTCAAAAATATATTACTGATGCGGAACGAAAACAGCTGTTATCTACTCTAAATGCCCGCCTCTTCTGGGTAGGGCAGAGTATCCCGGATTATATGGAGTTTGAGGGGAAGAGATACCCGCTTCGTAATTACGTATGGCAGATGATTAAGAAAGATGTCCTTACTCCAGAGGATAAATCTCTAATAAATAAATACATCGATATTATTTCGGCAAAAGAGAAAGAGAATGAAAAGAAACTTGAAAAGATGCCTCTTAAGGTGGAAGAGGCAAAGTCCCTGTATCATGAGACTGCAGGATTGCTGCGCGCAATAATGGACCTTAAAGAAATTGAAAGTGGGGCTCTTAAAGAGAGCACAAAACGATTTCAGGAGCAATTTACTGCCCAGAGGGTTAAGGATGCCAAGCTCTGGCTTGAATTCATTAAGAAAGTCTCAAAGTGAAATCACATAGCTCCGAAACGATTTCAAATTTAATCGTTGCAGTACCAGCCTTGAAAATTTCCTGAGCAAAAGTTATATCTCCGGGAATCATTTATTAAAAGTTGATGTTATTCAAGAACCGACATGTCATCTCAATGAAAGATTTTTCACGGGAAGAGATCGATTATGTTCTGGACACAGCAGAAAAACTCGAACCTGTAGCCAGGGGGGAAATAAGGTCCAGGCTGCTGGATGGAAAAATCATTTCTCTTCTTTTTTTTGAACCAAGCACAAGAACAAGGCTGTCTTTTGAGGTTGCTGCCCGAAGGCTCGGTGGGCAGGTCCTGAATCTGGGTTTAGTTGAGGCAAGTTCTGTTATGAAAGGGGAAAACCTTGCTGATACTATCCGTGTGATCAGTGCATATTCTGATCTTATCGTACTGCGTCACCCCCTTGATGGGTCGGCACGGATGGCTTCGGAATTTACAAGTGTCCCTTTGATCAATGGGGGAGACGGTTCTATCAATCACCCTACCCAGACTTTTCTTGATCTCTATACCATCCGCAGGGAGAGCCATCTTGATGGCCTGAAAATTGCCATGGCTGGGGATCTAAAATATGGAAGGACCGTCCATTCTCTCTGCCATGCGCTATCTCTGTATGGAGCAGAAATGACCTTTGTTTCGCCTCCGGAACTAAGGATGCCCTCAGAAATTGTTCGTGTGCTCAGGAAGCAAAATATCCTTGTAAAAGAAACAGAGTCGCTTGAGGAAATAATAGGGGATATCGATGTTCTTTACATGACAAGGGTGCAGAAGGAACGTTTTCCTCACCCTGTTGAATACGAAAAGGTCAGCAATAAGTTGAAGGTTACGGGCGACCTTTTAAAAGCCGCAGCCCCTGGACTTAAGATCCTTCACCCCCTCCCGAGAGTAAATGAGATTTCTCCTGAAGTTGATGAAACCCCTCATGCATGTTATTTAGAGCAGGCTTTTTATGGAGTTCCTATACGGATGGCTCTTCTAGCTCTGACAACCGGGGTGATTGAATGAAAGAAAAAAGAGACCTGAAAATCCAGGCAATAGAAAATGGGACTGTAATTGATCATATAACGTCTGGACAAGCTCTGAATGTCCTGCGTATTCTGAGAATTTCCAGCGCTTTTCGGGCGACTATCAGTTTTGTGATGAATGCTTCCGGGGAGCGAGGAAGGAAAGACGTTGTTAAGATCGAAGGCAAAGAACTCAGTGTCGAAGAAGTTAACAAAATAGCCCTTATCTCTCCTAAAGCCACAATCAACATCATAAGGGATTTTCAAGTAGTCCAGAAAAATAACGTAGTGCTTCCGTCTTATGTGGAAGGAGTTGTCCGCTGTAAAAACTCAAAATGCATATCAAATAGCAGTGAACCTATTAAATCCAAGTTTTCAGTACTGCAATCCGAAGAAGGAGTTTCCTTTCACTGCCTGTACTGTGAACACGTAATTTCCGAAGATATTGCGGAAAACTTGCTCTAAAGATTTTTCTGAATAATTCAGACTTAGGCTTCAGCTCAAAAATTTCCGTAAAAAAGGTATAGCTTCTAAAAACAGCTAGCTTCTAAAAACAGCTAGTGTCGTGTCAGTCATCAAGGATTATACGATTTTTAATCGTTGTAATCGAATATATACGACATCTTAACGCTGACGCAACACTAGCTTCTAAAAAACATTAAAAATTTGCTGTAACCGGAAGGAGAAATCTAAATCCGGTTAAATGTTAACTTCGTTAATCTGAATGATCCTTTCAGTATTTCTGAGTGAGAGGATATTTGCAGACTTTTTTTCACAGTCCTGCGTCCCATACATAGTCAAATTGCAATTTGTCAATGCCGATTTAATTTTCCTCATTTTGGCCGGGTAACTTTTCCCCACATTCAGATATAAAGTTCACTCAATTTAGCATGAAAGTGCTTCCAGGTACTTTCATTTTTTGTGCCTGTTATTCGAAGAATTTCATATGCGTTTTTCCTGAACTTTTTAGAAATTAATAGTAGATATTTCCTGTTTTGATACTGAAATTCTCAGTCAATTTGTAGCTTAACAAACCGATTAGTAAACTATTGAGATCAAGACCTTTGCTTTTATGTTTGCCAAAAATATCACAGAAATTAAGCTTTTCATAAAAGAGTTGGACGGCAAGAATAGATCCGATAGAAATAGATCCGATAGAAATAGATCCGATAGAAACACATATATTCTTGTTCGGAATTGTAGGGAAAGCTCTTCGTTTTGTGATGTTTAAATAACCGAAATATACAAAACACAAAGCATTTATATGGATCTAACTGTCAAAGTCAGGTTTTTACCCAAAAGTTGAAATATGCGCCTTACATTGAGTACGCTGCAAGATCCAATTATTCTTAGCAAATTCTTAGAAAAGTTTTCCCTTTTACTTTTCATCGCTACGTTCTTTTAACACGAACCCTATTTAACACGAACCTTATAAATCTGGTGATAATATGACTAAAACCGCAGCAGTAATCAAAGGTGATGGGGTAGGTCCCGAACTCGTGGATGCAATGCTTAAAGTTGCAGAAGCCGCTGGTACTGATGTTGAATTCGTAATGTGTGAAGCAGGAGCCGGCTGGTGGGAAGAGCACGGAGGCAATACCCTTGTCCCGGATGAGACCTGGCAGGTACTTGACAGCTCTGATGCCTGTTTCAAGGGTCCTACAACCACTCCTGGTGGGATCGGTTCCCCTAGAAGCGTGGCTGTGTCTATCAGGAGAAAGTATGACCTCTATGCCAACGTCAGGCCAATAAAAACCTTCCCTAACTCAAGTGCACCTCTCGGTGATGTCGAAATGGTCTGTGTGCGTGAAGGGACAGAAGGGCTTTACATAGGAGAGGAAATTCAGCTCACAGATGACGTATCCATATCAATAAGGAAAATTACCCGCACTGCATCCAGCAAGATTGCCCGCTATGCCTTTGAAGATGCAAAAAGGAGAGGTTATGACGCTGTCGTGCCCATCCATAAAAGCAATATCCTGAAATTGACCTGCGGCTCTTTCCTGGAAGAGGTCAAAAAGGTTTCAAAGGACTACCCAAACATTGAGGTCTGGCCATATCATATTGATAACATTGCCCAGCAGCTTATCAAGAACCCCCAGATCTTCAACAAAAAAGTCCTCCTTTCCACCAACCTCTTCATGGATGTAATCAGCGAGGAATGTTCAGCACTTGTTGGCAGTATCGGGCTCATCTACTCTGCAAATATCGGGGACAACTTTGCAATGTTTGAACCGGCTCACGGATCAGCCCCAAAGTATACAGGTATGGATAAAGTAAACCCTGTTGCAACCGTGCTTGCAGGGGCCTGGATGCTGGATTACCTTGGTGAGAAGGAAAAGTCAGAAGCTATCTTCAAAGCCACTGAGCGCGTTATCTCCGAAGGCAAGTACGTCACTTATGACCTCGGAGGAAGTGCAAAGCTCAGCCAGATGACAAATGAGATTGCAAAATACACAGCAGAGATCCTGAAATAAGGATTTCTGAATGAATATTCGAATATTAAGAAATGGTGAAAATATAACTTCTAAATTTAGCTTGGGGATTGATCTATAGTTCCATTTCCCCAATTACAAATCTTGGTAACAAACCCCTTGATATTATATTTGAATCATTCCTAAGGATTCGAAAACCCCTAATAACAGAAAGAATGAGTGAGCCGAAAAAAATAAGTGGTCAAAACGAATAATTAAAGGTTAACTTATCTAAGGTTTAGTAAGAATGGTATAAGGTCTAAAGAGCCTTATACCACTTAATCCAATATTTCTATTTTTTCCTTCTTCCGTGATTTTACTCATTTTCTTCTTCTGATTCCTGAAGTTTCCCTCTACTTTTAAGCTTTCCTCTTCCCATATGGGCAGGATCACTGATTGGCTGATAGAGGAAATACTTCTCAACATAAGCCAGGAGCTCCTCATCCGAGATGCAGGAAACTCTCTCTTCTTTATCGTAGAGCTTCTGGATCTCTTTCTGTATCTTAAGCAGTCTTTTATCATCTTTTTCTAATATGGTCTCGACGTCAAGGAGGTTGTTTAAGGTTTCCTGAA
This sequence comes from Methanobacteriota archaeon, assembly GCA_030054735.1. Classification (GTDB taxonomy): domain Archaea; phylum Halobacteriota; class Methanosarcinia; order Methanosarcinales; family Methanosarcinaceae; genus Methanosarcina. Next base: position 4,920 of record JASGVX010000142.1, read on the forward strand.
CTTTGTAGCGTATTACTTCAAGGCCCGAAGAGTCACCTATAAGGAGAAGCCTGGGGCTTCCTACAAGTTCAGGGGGGTAAGGCTCATAATTGAAAGGGTTTTTCAGAACGCCTGCGGCGTGGACGCCTGACTCATGGGCAAAGATATTTTTCCCGACAACAGCTTTATTTCTCGGGACTCTAATACCAAGCTCTTTTTCCATAAACTCTGCAAAACGGACCATAGGCTCAAGGTTATATTTGTCAAAACCTTCAACTCTATCTGCCAGGAAGAGCAGGATTTTTTCCATCTCGCTGTTTCCTGCGCGTTCTCCTATGCCAAGGAAAGTCACACTTGTCCAGTTGGCTCCATGCCAGAAACCTGCAATAGAGCTTGCAGACCCGAACCCGTAATCGTCATGAATATGCGTTTCTATGTTTTTTACCCCAATCTCCTTTTTGAGGTGCTGGATAATTTTCGGAATCCCATAAGGTTCATCAATATTAATGAACGGAAGCCCGTATCCAACTGTATCGCAGACCCTTATGATACAATCAGGGTCGATTTCCATTATCTTTTTAACAAGGGGGAAAACAAATCCGTAGTTGTCAGCTCTTGTCATGTCCTCCAGATGAGCCCTTGTGCGGAGCCCGTGGTCCACTGCATATTGAAGGGCATCAAGATACTTCTCTTCAGCCTCTTCCCTCCCTGAAAGTCTCATTTTGGAATAAATATGTGTATCTGAGACGGACATTAGAATTCCGGTTTCTTCAAGCCCGTCAACTTCCAGAATTTTATCTATATCCGCCCTTGAAGACCTTGCCCATCCCGTAATTTCAGGGCACTCGTACCCCCTGTCGAACATAAGCTTAACAGCGTCCCTATCTCTTTGATTGAATACAAAGGCTTCAAGTTTCTCGATCCCTATCTCGTTCAGGTATTCATAAATTTGAACTTTATGTTCTCTGCTCAGGACTATTCCTGGCATCTGTGAGCCGTCGCGAATAGTGCTGTCACTTATGAACACCTCGTTTCCATAAGGAAGTTTTAATTTGGGCAGGTCCTCATATGATTCATAAATTTTCATATACTCTTCTCCTATCTTTTCCAGGAGGTGGGCCCTGCATTGAAAGAAGGGCTTACACAGCTGGTTTTTTCCTTTCAAAAAGGTGCTTTTATGTATGCTGTTAGAAAATCAGATATTAAGCCGAAAACGTTCATCTTCTTGTTAAAAAATATTTATTTTTGGGATTAATTATCTCGTTTTTCACTGCAAGGGCGTTTTAACCTTTCTTAAAAAGACATTTATCTAGGTTGCTAGATACCTTAATTACACTATGCTTATGGTTAAAATCTCATTCTTTATAACATTTATGCATATCCCAAATTTTATAATTATAAGAATGTTTTGAAGAATCTTATTTAAGGTTCGGCTTACATCTAGTTCAAGCTTTTTTCGCTTTTTTATCTATTCCTTTTCGGGCTCATTAAAATTTACTTTCCTTTACTGCCCTTCTTGCCGGTAATAAGGTATATCTACAGCAAGTAATATTTATAATCGGGCAGATCTGAAAAATATTTTTATAATGATTCTTCTATATATCTCTGAATATGGTTTACACTTGACAAAAATCGTATCTTTCTGGCCCTAATTGCTGCGTCCAGATTTAATATAATCTCCAAATTATATCCTATATATCTAATTCACGTTCGATGTATTTGCTTTAATTTTCCCGAGGTAGAACATGTCCGAAATAGTAAGTGTTAGTGGCGGTCCGACTAAATCTGAAATAATTGCAGTGTCCCTTTCCAAACTCGGACTTAAGGACGGGGACCGGTTTGCGGATGTAGGCTGCGGTACGGGATCAGTCTCTATTGAAGCAACCCGGATTGCCCGGAACCTGACCATCTATGCAATCGATGCACGCAAAGAAGCCCTTCTTGCCACGGAAACAAACTTTAAGAACTTCAGGATCGAAAATGCCAGAATTTTAGCCGGAGAAGCTTCGGATCTCCTTGGATCCGCTGAGGCTATCGATTCAATCGACTGCGCATTTGTCGGCGGGACGAAAAACATTGACTCCATACTTGAGAAACTTGTTGAAAAAAAAGCCCGGAGCATTGTGGTAAATGCGGTCCGAATCGAAACCGTTGTCAGGACGATCGAGGCTATGAAAAGATTGGGGATTTTTGACGAGGTAGTACATGTTGCAGTCTCAAGAAGCACCCCGATTGCCGGAGAGACTATGTTCAAACCCGAGAACCCTGTGTATATAATTGTCGGAAAAAAGTAAATCTGAAAATTAATCTTAAATACTTCTCAGATAAATCACCATCAAGTTAATGAAATCACGCTTTACATTTACCTATTAAAAAACTATGGAGCTATAATATGTTAATAGGAGTAGGACTTGGTCCCGGAGACCCCCAGCTTTTGACGCTCAAAGCAGTGGATATTTTGAAAAACAGCGATAAGGTATATGTTCCAGGCCGCCTGGCAAAAGACCTTGTGGCTCCTTATGCAGATGCCGAAATTCTTGAGTTCCCCATGATAAGGGATATCGAAGTCCTGAACTCTTTTTGGAAAGAGAACGCAGACCGTATTGCAGAAGAGGCAAGAAAAGGGACAGTGGCTTTCGGGCTTATAGGTGACCCTAACTTTTTTTCCACTTTCACTCACCTGAAAAAGGTCATGAACAGGCATTATCCTGATGTTGATACTTCAACAGTGCCTGGAATAAGTTCCATCACGTCTTTTGCTGCAAGAACCAATGTGGCAGTTGAAAGTTCCTTTGAGGTCAGCGATGGTTCTGAAATCGGGTATATGATCCATCTTAAAGCCACACAACCTAGAAAGATCATAGAACAGTTCGAAGCTGAAGGATACAGAGAGTTTATTTTTGCAGAGAGGCTCTTTTCGGACAATGAACTGATTATCAGCAAGAAAGAAGACATTCCGGAAAAGGGGAACTATTTCAGCATCATTTACGGAAAGAAATGAAGCTCCCTGAAAGTAACTTCGAAAGTAAGTTCTAATGATCATACACAATTAGTGGCAGATGCAAATCTAATTTCAGTATATAACTATGAATCGTTTACAGAAAGCAAAAGGAATGGTCATATGGAAAGAAAAGTGTATTTTGTTGGGGCAGGCCCAGGAAACCCCAAACTGATTACCGTTTTGGGGCGTGAGATGCTTGAGAAAGCGGACCTCGTTATGTATGCGGGCTCCCTCGTAAACCCTGAAGTCCTTAATTACACAAAGGGAGAGACGGTGGACAGTTACGGGCTTACCCTTGATGAGACTACTAAAATAATTGCCGATGCGGTGGATGCAGGAAAGTTCGTAGTAAGGCTTCACAGCGGAGACCCCTCTCTTTACGGGTCTGTTATAGAGCAGATGGAAGAGCTGAGAAAATACGGCATAGAAGTCGAAAGAGTTCCAGGAGTTTCATCAGTTTTTGCATGTGCAGCTGCTCTTGGAACCCAGCTTACTCTAAACGGTGTTTCCGATACTCTCATCATTACTCGCCCAGCGGGAAAAACCCTGGAAAAAGACCTTATCCCTGAGCTTTCTGCTTATGACAGCACAATGGCAATCTTCCTTGGCACCCAGAAGATCAGGGAGATCATGGAAAAGGTCCGCTGCCCGAAAGACACGCCTGTTGCAGTTGTTTTCCATGCTTCCTGGGAAGATGAAGAAGTCATCACCGGGACTGTGGAAGATATCGCAGATAAGGTCAAAGATGCAGGAATTAAACGCTCGGCAATGATTATCATCGGCGGGGTTGTCGACCCTAAAAACTACAGGAGGTCCTACCTATACGGAGTTGCCCAGGAACCGCTGTAATTACTTTTGAAAGAAACAGGGAAATTGCATCAAAAATAGCAGAGCACCTTGAAGCTGACCTTCTGCTCTACGAAAAGGGTATCTTCAAGAAAGCCTTTGAAAACTACGGGGTAATCATTGCAGTCTTTGCTACAGGCATTGTAGTGAGGGATATTGCTCCTCTTCTCGATAATAAGTGGTCAGACCCTGCAGTAGTTGTTGTGGATTCAAATCTTAATTTCGCAATTCCTCTCCTCGGAGGACATCATGGGGCAAACGAGACTGCTCGAAAAATTGCGGAGTTAGGGGCAGTTCCTGTGCTCACTACAGCTACAGAAGTACACGGTAAACCCTCGGTTGAGGGCATAGCCGACAGGTTAGGCTGCGAAATCTTCAATAAACAGTCCACAAAAGCTGTAAACTGTGCCCTCCTTGACCAGCAGGTAGAGGTTCTTGAGGTTAAGGGCCCCAGGATTGTTCTTGTGGATGAGGATGTTTCCGTACTCATAAGAAAACGGCAGGCTGAAGCAAAGGACAATAGTGCCGGAAACAGCTAATAAACCGATTAACAGCTAATAATAAACCGATTAACAGCTAATAAACTGATTAAATGACGAAACTGCATAAAAAGCAGTGGATAAAAGATCACTAATGATTCTCGGAATTGGAACCCGCAGGGGCGTTACTAAAGAAGAAGTCGTTGAGGCTGTAAAGCAGGCGCTTGAGGAATGCGGGGCGAGCCTTGAAGATGTCACAGCCTTTGCTTCTGCGAAACTCAAAGAGAATGAAGAGGGGCTGCTGGAAGCAGGTGAACTGCTCGGCATTCCGCTTAAGTTTTTGCCGGATGAAGTGCTGAACAGCTACAATCCCCCTTCCTCGTCCCAGGCTTCGCGCTTCGGGTTAAAAGGAGTTGCAGAGCCGGCGGCGCTGGCACTCTCAGAAAAACACGAATTGATTTGCAGGAAGAAAGTTTATGGCAGAGTCACAATCGCAATCGCAAGATAAGGCATCCGGTGGAAAACTCTACGTCGTAGGGATAGGGCCGGGCTCCGTGGAACAGCTGACCCTCAAAGCTCGGGATGTAATCCTCAATGCCGATTATGTTCTCGGGAACAGCACCTACCTGGATCAGATGGAAAGTCTTCTTGGCACTCAGGAGGTTATACGGAGTTTTATGGGAAAAGAGGTTGAAAGGGCCCGGAAAGCCGTGGAACTTGCAAAAAACGCAAATGTAGTCATGATCAGCGGGGGAGACACCAATGTCTACGGTATGGCAGGCATCGTGCTGGAAGTTGCTGAACACGAGAACCTTGATGTGGACATAGAAATCCTGCCCGGGGTTACAGCAGTCCTTGCCGGGGCAAGCATTCTCGGTGCACCAGTGGTGACGGACTTTGCTGTGATAAGTTTAAGCGACCTCTTAACTTCCTGGGAAGTCATAGAAAAACGGCTTAATATGGCTGCAGATGCTGATTTCGTGATAGGGCTCTACAACCCAAAAAGCCGCAAGAGAAAGTCCAACTTTGCAAGGGCAATAGAAATCATCCGCAAGTATAAGGCTGATTCCGTGCCTGTAGGGCTTGTCAAGAACGCCATGAGAGGCGAAGATGAGGACCAGATCGTGACCACCCTTGGTGAAGTTATGAATTATGAAGACTGGGTGGACATGAGCACCGCTATTCTCATAGGCAATGGAGAGTCCAGGATATGGAAGTCTCCTAAAAAGGATATAATCATAACACCCAGGGGGTATCATAAGAAATATGACTACTGAAAAAAGCAGTGAAGGAAAAGCCGGGGCTCTCGAAAATCTCGAGGAGTTTACCGAGCTTACCGTGGATGTTGACCCCGAACTTGTGGGCATATGCAGGGATTCCGGTGCAAGAACTGAAGAGGCGAAAGCCATCTACATGAAAAGCCGGACAATGATTCAGGAACTTGTCGGGAACAACACCCCTGAAGACCGCTTCCGCCAGCGCTGCGTAATTGCAACCGGAGACCTTTCTGTTGCCGACATTATGCGATTTAACAATGACCCCATCCCTGCAGGCGTGGAAGCAATCAAAAAAGGCTCCCCGATCTTTGTGGATATCAACATGGTTAAGGCAGGTATCACCCGTGTTGGGCACAAATCCGAAGTCATCTGCGTGCTTGACGAAGACCCAGGTGCTGAAATTGCTAATAAGTACGGGATTACCAGAACATCGGCAGGGTTCCTGGCAGCAAGGGAAAAACTCGACGGCAGCATTATAGTAATTGGAAATGCACCTTCAGCCCTCATCATGGTCTGCAAACTCATCGAAAAAGGCGTAAGGCCTGCTCTTATAATCGGGCTGCCTGTTGGTTTTGTGAATGCAGCCGAGTCCAGGGAAATAGTCCGAAACCTGAAAATCCCCATTCCCTCAATCACTTGTGTCGGGACAAGGGGAGGAACTCCTATGGCTGTTGCCTGCGTAAACGAGCTCGTGGCAATCGCAAGAGAAAGTGAGGAATAATATTCCTGCTTTCTTTTTTATTTTACTTCAATATCAGCTTACTTTTTGTTTTTCTGTCTGCTTTTTTATTGCTTCTATCCAGAAGAAATCGTGTGGGAAGAACCATACCTATCTGAATTTTTCTTCCCAGTATTAAATTAGACGTACATATTATTTAATTAGGCGTACTTATTACTTCTAAAGAATTAAAGTAGCCACATGAAGTGATTCTGGTAAGCCATTCTGAAACCTACAAGGATAAGCACTATTCCTGCTCCTTTCTTGATAGCTGCATCATACCTTGATATAAGTTTTATTTTCGAAGTGGAGAGGTGAGCCGAGTATGCGAGCAGGAGCATTGGCACCGCAAACCCTGCAGAATATATGAGAAGGGTTAGTGCACCGTTGGCAGTACTTCCTTCCAGAGCTACCATTGTCAGGATTGAGGCAAGGATCGGTCCTACACAGGGGATCCAGAGCACTCCGAGAGAAAGCCCTAACAGAAGACCAGAAATTGGGCCTTCATCGTTCATTCCTGCCAGGAGGGGGAATTTTGCAAAGGAATTAAACAGGCTTATCTCAAAAAGCATTGCAATCCCCATTGTTATGATTAAAATCTCTGCCAGGATTTTCAGTTGACCTATGTATGCCTGAAAAGCTGCTCCGAAGGCTGAGGTCACAATTCCCATAAGGGTAAAAGATATTGATACTCCAAGCACTATAGCAAGAGGCCTCAACTTTCCTTTTCCTGTTGAACTTGCCAGAACTGCAGGAAGAAGGGGAAGGATGCATGGGGACAGGATACTGATAACTCCTGCACCGAATGCAACCACGGGGGAAATAGCTTCATAAGACATGGTTTTGTTTGCTGTTTTTCAGTTTAGTTTTTTACGATACTGTTTTTAACCATTAAAGCCGTTTTCAGTCTAAGTTCATCTAATAATATCTAAGTTTTCCGCCGATATAAAACTTTAAATTCAGTTCCTCGGTTAAGCCAATTTTTTACTTCGTATTTTCATAATATAGAACGGCTCTGGCCATGAGTTCTTTATATACCTGCTTATCCCTAACTCCTATAACTCTTGCCTTGAGCCTGTTTGTAGTAACGCTTCCGTCTTCCTGCATGTAAATATACTCTCCGTTTTCAAGGCCCACGACCACAAAGGAATCCGGAATATAAGATGTTGAGAAATAAGTTGCAAGTTGAGGGCTCTGATCTATATCTGCAGACATGACTGTGGCTTTTCCGGTGTATTCTGCTGCCAAGTAACTCAGGATAGGTTTCATTTGCTGGCACGGTCCGCACCACTCAGCTCCGACTTTCACAAAGACCGGGCCTTTCTGAACTGATGTGTTTATCTGTTCCAGATCAGTCACATCTTCAACAACGCTTTTTACCAGGGCATCATCAGGGTTGTCTGCTTCTTCAGTACAGCCTGCCGTAAAGAGTACAGCTGCGAGCAGGAATAGTAATATCACCAATTTATTCATGTTCTCAACAATTTTTCATTTTTAGTTCTTTAGGCTTTTTGTATTAATAATTCTCTCATATCACAAATAATTTTGTTCTACTGGTTCTTAAAGCCTTAATTCTACAATGAAATTCCCCATTACACCCTGACTTTGACAGTTAGATCCATATAAATGTTTTGTGTTGTTTGGTAAAATGAAGATCACAAAACAGAGAGCCTTCCCTACAATTCCTAACAAGAGTATATGTGTTCCTATTGGACCGATTCTTGCCGTCCAACTCTTTAATGAAAAGCTTAATTTTTGTGATATTTTTGGCAAACATAAAAGCAAAGGTCTTGATCTCAATAGTTTACTAATCGGTTTGTTAAGGGATAATCAATATATAATTTCAAGTATTTCTGTTCCCACTCTACTCTTGCAGACTATATTTATTGCAGAAAAAAGGGTCTTGTCCCTGAATTAGAGATCAATTCTGGAAAAGCGAGTACATCCCATATATTCGATGAATATATTAAGGAATAGTTGAAATATGACTTCAAGTTTTCACTTTGCTAATGGCTCTTTAATTTAAGCATTCTCACGACTCATACTTATCGCAGTTTGAAGATATTATAAAGCTCTTTTCCGGGCATTAATTTCAGATCAAGCAGCCTGCCAATTCAATTTTCAGGGGAAGAGCGAGAAAATTAGTTTGTGATAGGGATTTAATATGACTTCAAAATTGATGGACTACCTTAACAAGCAACCCAGAATTGGGGTTCTCAGCACAGCAAGTAAAGAAGGAAAGGTGGATTCGGCTGTTTTTGGTTCGCCCAACATGATCGATGAAAAGACCGTTGTAGTTGCAACAGGTAAGAACCGCACGTTTTCAAACCTTCAGGAGAACCCTTACGCGATGTTCCTGATAATGGAACCCGGAGGAGATATAATGGGGTGGAAAGGGATCAGGGTATATATGAAGATGAAGGAATCTGCAACCTCTGGAGAAATGCTTGATACGATCAAGAGCCAGATCGCACAAATAGCTGGTGAAGAGGCTGCGAATATAATACATGCGGCGATCACCTTCGAAATCATTGAGCTGAGACCTCTCGTTGATATGAGGCAGGGCTGGGAAGAATCTATCTGATTTTGACCAGTTGACTTGAACTTTACCGGGCCCCCATATAGGAAAAGACCTGAGAAAAACCCCAAAGACCTATATAAAACGCATATGAAATTCTTTGAATAACATGCACAAAAAATGAAAGCACCTGAAAGCACTTTCATGCTAAATAAAAATAAAAACTATGACCGGTTAAACTTTAAAACGGGATTTCATAATATACCGGTCTTTTCAAGAAAACCCTCAAGAGGCACTGAGTGAGTCTGGAAACCGCATACTTTGTAGGGGTCTGCCCCCATTGAAAGAGCTACGAACTGGGCAATATTCATGTGGACCATGTCGTATTTTACCCCAAACTCTTTTTCAATTACAGGCTGATAGCGGTCGTACTGGATATGGCAGTTCGGGCACATATGGATCATTAACTCAACTCCGGCTCTCTGAAGACTGTCGAGTTTGGTTTTGCTAACCTGGAGGGAGGTATTTTTGTTCAGGTGGAGCTGGGAAAAACCCATCCCGCAGGTAAGAGTACGGTCTTCGTACCAGCGGACAGGAGATGCCCCGCAGGCTTCAGCTATCGTATCTATAAGCTGTGGGTTTTCCGGGCTTCCTATGACATCCAGGTATTTGACTTTATAATAATGGCAGGCGTGATGGGATGCAGCTTTAACACCTGAAAAATCGAATTTTTTCTCTTCCTTTATCTTCCCGACTTTACTCAGAAGGATCTCAACTGCATGATAGAAATTGGTCCGCGAGTCCATATCTCCCATTTCATAAACAAGGTCATAGAAGCCCTTTTCTTTAAAGATGGAATTGACCTTATCCCGGACCTCAGCACTGGTATTAAGGAGCTCACAGGCTTCCTTATTTACGGCATAACAGGTTGAACAGAGGCAGGTGATGTTTGGATACCCACACTTTCTGGCGACAGCAAAGTTCCGGGCTGCAATTGCTGCTGTTGTGAGACCTTCAAATATATCAGTATAGTGCCCTATCCCGGTACAGCAAGACTGCTCATCGTTTACGCAATAATCTATCCCGAGCCTGTCGAAAACATACCGTGTAGCAGTTTCCACTCCAGGGTATTCCTGCCCGACCATGCAGCTCTTAAACAGTAATAGCTTCCTGTCCGGTATATTTTCTATCGCTTTCAAAGCCAAACTCTCCGTCCTTTTTATCTTTATCACTGTAGTTTGTCTTCACAAACCCGTGAGCCCTTTTTTCCTCGATCTTAATTTTAATCCATTTTTCTCTTTCGAAGTACCCTGTACTCTCAAGAATGGCCTGGACTTCTCCATTAGTATTCCTGACATCCCTGGAACTGAGCCCCATTTCCGAACGGATGGACTCCAGGTTCCTTTTAATCCCAGTCCAGCGCTCTCCAAGGTCTTTTTCCATGTTCCTGACACCGGTTTCAGGAACCTTGCTGGCTCCGCTTTCTGCAAGGTATTCTCCGATCTCAAGGAAATAGGCAAGCTTCTCAACACCGATTCCTTCGTTAATAGCCATCTGCCGCAGTACCTGAACAATTGTTACAGGGCTATTGTTCCTTGGACAGCTTAGATTGCAGGAATAGCAGTAGAAACATAACCAGATCATATTTGATTCAAGAACACTGAGGTCGTTTTCCAGCACCTTTTTTACAATTTGTCTCGGACTGTAATCCGAAAACCGGGCTGCAGGACAGGAAGCTGTGCAGGCCCCGCACTGGATACAGCGGTCCAGTCCCAGAGATTCAGGGGTCCGGATACTCTTTTTTGCTGTCTCTGCAAGAGTGTTACAATTCGGAGTATCGTATTCGTTTAGATATGGGATCATTTTATCATCTCTCCTTCCCGGGCAAGGCTGGTAAAAGTTCCTGCAAGCCCTTTGATATTAGGAACATAGGCTTTTTTGAAATGGATCCTGTTTCCTGAATCTCCAAGTTCTTCTTTGAGTTTTTCAAAATGCCTGACCGCAAGAGGATATATAGCTTCAGCTCTCGGGTTGTCAGGCGGGTCTTCTACAAAAAGAACGGAAGATGCCCCATGCCTGAATGCATGCAACACCAGGTCTATATCAACTACCAGACAGGTAGGAACCCTGATTAGCTTAACATTTGAAGGGTATGTGAGCACGCTGTTACCGATATTGTCACAGGTAAGAGAAGCTATTCCGCTGTTTACAAAGCCAAGCATGTCCCCTTCTTCGAGCACACCCTCTATCTCGGCCTTTAACTGAGGTCTGGTAAAACCTGCAACCTTGACAGCCCCTTCCTTACAGAGCTCGGTACAGTACCCACAACCCGTGCAGATAAGAGGGTCAAGAACAACTCTTCCACTTTCATTTATGGAAAGGGCATCGAATGGGCAGTTAAGGCATTCTCCACAGCGCGTACAGAGCAACTGATTTATGCTTGCAATTTCATTTTCCAGCGTTTTAGGGCTGTCCGTAATGAAAGCCCTTGCTCTTACAGCTGCAAGCCCTGCCTGGCCAATTGTATCAGTAATATCTTTAGGGCTCTGAGCAGTGCCGCATACAAAGATTCCATCAAGGGAACTGTCTACGGGCTTTAGTTTGGAATGTTTCTCTTTAATAAACCCGCTTTCGTCCTGGCTAATGTTCAGCACACTGGCGATTTTCTTTGTCCCCTGAGAAGGTATCATAGCTGCGGAAAGTACTACCAGGTCAGCAGGAAGTTCCCTTATTTTCTGGTTAAGGGTATCTTCAACCCTTACAACAAGGCTCTTATCCGGCTTTTCAATAAGTTCGGCAGGCCTCCCCCTCACAAAGTTGACTCCAGCTTCCTGAACTGCACGGTAGTAATTTTCATAAAAGCCAAAAGCCCTCACGTCAATATAACAGATAGTAATGTCCGTATCCGGATACCTTTTCTTGATAAGGTTTGCATGCTTCAGGGCTGCCATACAACAGTACCTGGAGCAGTAGCAGTTTCCTCCTTCCTTTTCATCCCTTGAACCAACACACTGGATCATGACTATCCTTTTTGGCGTTTCAGCTTCAGAGGTATCATCAGATAAACTTTCACACCTGGAGTCACAGGTTGAAGGGGCAGGGTCACTGGAAGCCTTGCTGAAATCAGAGACCCTGAGAAGCTCTCCTTTTGTAGGACCATTGATGCCCAGAACTCTTGAAAGTTCCATCTGGGTCATCACATTTTCAAAAATCCCATACCCATACTGGGGTTTCTGGGATGCGTCATACTCTTCAAATCCCGTAGCGACAATAACTGCGCCTGCATTAAGCTCAATTATTTCTTCCTTCTGGGAAAAATCGATTGCTCCATTTTTGCAGGCATCTGCACATTTTCCGCAGGATCCCCCATTTAGCTGCAGGCAGTGATCGGGATCTATACAGTAAACTTTAGGAACTGACTGAGAGAAACGCAGAGAAATTGCCTTTTTGTCCATATAGCCGCAGTTGAACTCATCTTCAAACAGGACAGGACAGACACGGCTGCACCTTCCGCATGCTGTACAGTTATCTTTTACATATCTTGCTTTCTTTTTTAACCTGACCGTAAAGTTTCCCGCGCTCCCGCTAAGTTTTTCTACTTCCGTCCAGGTCAAAAGTGTGATATTCGGATGAGCTGCAACCTCGTTCATAAGAGGACTGAGCGAGCACATTGCACACTCTTCAGCAAGTTTATCAGGAGAAAAGATCTTCCCTATTTTAGCCATCTGCCCGCCTATGCTTGAATCCTTCTCTACAAGGAAGGTGGGAATTCCATTATCTGCAAGGTTCAATGCAGCTGTAATCCCTGCAATACCTCCACCTATTACAAGGGCCTGCTGGACAATATCCACTTTTATATCTTCCAGCGGTTCGGCGTTTTCCAGGCGTTTCAGCTTGGCTTTAAGAAGAGAGAGAGCTTTTTCAGTAGCCTCTTCTCGGTCATGGTGCACCCAGGCACACTGTTCCCTCAGGTTTGCAATCTCAAGCCCGGCCCTATTCAATCCGGCTTCCTTTACGCACTTTTTGAAAAGAGTGCCGTGCTTGGAGGGAGTGCATGAACCTATTACTACCCTGGCCAGGTTCCCTTTAATAATTTTGTTTTTAATCAGAGCCTGTCCCTGGCTTGAGCATAGATACTCATAATCATAAACAGAAATCCCTTCTGCCTTAAGGGTCTTTTTTACAGTATTTATGTCAACGTGTTCGGAAATATTCCCGCTACAGTGACAGATAAATACAGCAGCTTTGTTCAATCCTTCAGTTGTCCCTTCAATCATTATACTGAATCTTTCAGGGATTTGTATTTAATACTTGCCAGAAATTATAGTATAATTACCCAAAAAGGATAATTTAGGGACTATTATTGCAAAAATAGGACATTATTTTAAGAAAAAGGACATATTTAAGGCCTTCCCATTATATTTATACATGGGTTAGAGTATAGAATTGGATCAAATAGTAATTAGTGTATGACAGTTTTAATCCTATATATATCTAAATGAAGAACTGCAAAATATTATGTGTCCTAACGATTCCTGAACCTGTCGATATATTAAAGTCTTTAAACAAATTTAGCTCCCAACTTTGTCAAAAAGTTTTTATAGATGTATAATTATATATAGGAAGAGAGTATTATTATTAAAATAAGCTGAGATACCAGATTTATCAGGCGCTTCATTAGATTTTAATTTTAAAGAAAAATAGAAATATATTAAACAAATGGATGAAAAAATCAAAAATAGTCAGTTGAATTCATCATTTTAAACTCAATTGACTGTTTTGAAAAATTGAAAAACAATTGAAACTGTTCGTTTTAAAAAAATATATTTCTATTATCTGATGATTCTGGATAAGATATGATACTGTAACCGAACTCAAACCTACCTGTATAAATGGCAGATGATAGTTGTGGCAGATAATGGATTAATACCAGAAGAGAGTAATTTAAAAATGGGAGAGGTAGAATATGAGATGGTCGAGCTTTTAAGGAAGCTCAATATAAACAGACCTGTTGCCTTAACCCTCGCGTGTCTCTCAAAAGGAGAAGAGGTTTCTTCCCAGTGTATAGAAATGGTATCAGGCTTAAGACAGCCGGAAGTCAGCATCGCAATGCGCTATCTTCGCGAAAATGACTGGGTAGACATGAGGGAAGAAAAAAAGAACCATGGTAAAGGCAGACCTGTAAAGCTCTACAAATTGACAGTCCAGATGGAGACGATTATTAACAGTATAGAAGAAAACATAATGGCTGAAAGCAAGAATATTCTCCAGAACATAGAACGTCTCAAGAACCTTTCCTGAAGAACAGATGAAAAAAATAAAGATTAAAGCAGAGTTTTTCTTTACCCCACTTTCCGCAGTAAATTTTCGGATTTCATAGTTTTTCCTGCTATCGTTTTTCAATAAAACGTGGATTTATTGAACTTTTATGCAGGAGGTAAAAACAACTGTGATGTATTTAGAGACCATAAAACGATAATCAATCAATTATTCACCAAGTGATATCAATAGTCAAAATTCCTTAGATACGTTACAAAAACGTTATCAGAAAAAATGTTAAATTTCGAAAAAAATACTGCGGAATGTGGGTTCATTATTTTTATTCAAATAATTTAAAGCTAATTTTGTTTAACCCAGCTGTTTACTGAAAAGTTTGCTATCCACAGGCTGTCTCAAAACTCAAAGCATTTCTACAATTGGGTAAAGAGGTAAGTTAACTTTAAAACAAGTCAAAATAGAAGGTCAAAATAAAATCAAGAATAATAAATCAAGCAATATATAAGAAAATAAATTAAAAAAAGAATTAAAAGGAAGGAAAAATTTTTTTCGATTTTCTTTTATTTAGCATGAAAGTGCTTTCAGGTACTTTCATTTTTTGTGCCTGTTATTCGAAGAATTTCATATGCGTTTTACCCTTTTATCTCTTATTCCTAACTTCCGCCTTTTTAAGCGCATAAGGTTCTTCTGATATCTTATTATGTGCTTAAACTTAAGCGCATGAATTATAAGTTCTAATTAAAAATAACAATCATCTAACATAGTAGATTAGTGAAATTAGATTTATGCGCTTAAATTTTGGGAACTCAGGCTTATTCCTATCCTCTCTTAATCACTTTCGTTTCCCTTATTCTTTTTACATTGATTCAGGGGCGCCTATCCCCAGTGTGTCAAGAGAGTTCGCAAGGACGATCCTTGCACAGTCTACAAGAGCAAGCCTTGAGGCCCTGACTTTTTCATCCTCGGCTGCAATAACCGGGACGAAACGGTAGAATTGATTGAAGGCATCGGCAAGTTCACGGGCATAGATTGCAAGGATATGGGGTTTGAGTTCACGGGCTCCATGGTCAATTATGCTGCCAAACATTGCCATCTTCTTTATAAGATCGATTTCACTGTCCTCGACAAGAAGAGAGGGATTAATCTCTTCTTCAGGGTTCCAGGCTGCTTCTTCTTTTGCTTTCTCAAGGATGCTGCAGGCACGGGCATGAGAGTACTGGATGTAAGGGGCTCCCTGCTTCTCAAAATCAAGAGCCTCTTTCCAATTAAAAACCGTGGATTTTTCGGGGGAGACCCTCACTATATCATAGCGGACTGCGCCTATTCCCACCATCTCTGCGACCTCCTTTTTGAATTCGTATGATGTTTCAGGGCGGCGGGTTTCGACCTGTTCAAAAGCGGCCTCAGTGACCTTATCAAAAAGCTCATCTGCACTTATGAACTGTCCCCGGCGGGTACTCATTGAACCTTCAGGCAGAGAGACGAACTCGAAAATTACGACCTCCGGTTCTTTAATCCCTATAGAATTCAGGGTAGCTCTGAGCTGGCCTGAAATAAGCTTGTGGTCGGCTCCGAAAATATCAATTATGCGGTCTGCCTGACCTGCTTTCCATCCATGGTAGGCGAGGTCGCGGGTTGTATAGAGAGAGGTACCGTTTGAACGCTGGATAACAAGAGTCTTTTCAAACCCATAATCTGAAAGATCGACCACAAGAGCTCCTTTGTCCGTTTTAGTCCTGCCGGTAGCCCTGATACGCTCAACAATGTCCTGTACTGCCCCGGATTTAAGGAAACTGGACTCGCTTACGAACTTATCATGGACAACGTTTAAGCGGAGCAGGGTTTCCTTGATTCCTGCAACAGCCAGGGAAACTGCCTGGTTAAATTGCTCGATAGTCCTGACATCCCCAACTTCCACCTTTTCCATAAGGGCATCAATTTCCTTTACATATTCAGGGTTTTTCTCCAGTTCTACATTGGCTTTAATATATACATCAGCAATTGCAGCATCGGACTTTCTAGAAAGGTCAAGCTCAAAGAGCTCACATGCCCAGGAAACTACGGCAATCTGTCGGCCCATATCGTTTACGTAATACTGAACCTCCACATCATATCCTGCACGTCTGAGAATACGGGCAAGGGTATCTCCGATAATTGAATTGCGGATATGTCCTACATGAAGAGGGCCATTTGGGTTTGCAGAGGTATGCTCAAGGAGAATTCTGTCCTTTGGAGCACCACAACCGAATTTTTCTTTCTCTTCCCGGACAGCGCTTACTGTTCTCTCAAGGTAATGTCTGCCTGCAAAGAAATTGATATAAGGACCTGCGGCACTCACTTCCCCTATATAGGAGCCTTCAGGAATTTCAAGTGCAGAAACGATGCGTGATGCCAGCTCTTTTGGGTTTTGCTTGTGAATACCTGCAAGCCTGAATGCGGCTCTGCTTGCAAGGTCAGCATGAGGAGAGGTTTCGAATTGAAGTTCGGAATCCTCAACCTCAAAACCGACTTTTTGAATGGCTTCTTTTAAGATTGATGTAGCCTGAGCTTTGAGTTCCAGGAACAAGAAAAATCACCTGTATAAATTACTTGTAAAAAACTGAAATCGTTTGATTAATTACCATATATTCAATAGATTTAACCTGTCAATTCTGATAATCTGTCAATTCTGATAATCTGTCAATTCTGATAATCTGTCAATTCTGATAATCTGTCAATTCTGATAATCTGTCAATTCTGATAATCTGTCAATTCTGATAATCTGTC
>JASGVX010000143.1 GCA_030054735.1 Methanobacteriota archaeon
ATTCTGGAAAAAGAAAATGGTTTCAAAGGACTCCAGCTATGGCAGAAGGAATAACTGATCACATATGGACTTTAAAGGAACTATTAACATTTAGAGTTCCTGTTCAATAATTTAAGGACACTACCAAAATTTGTCCTGCTACCATAATAAGAGCAGAAAAAGAATGTTTCCAGAATTTAAAGGGTTTTGAAAATGTGATAAAGGAGAAGATAATAACTTCTCCTGTAAGCAATTTTGATGAAACTGGGATGAAAGTTAATGGAGTAAGGCATTGGCTTCATGTAGCTTCAAATAATAAATACACATGTTATTTTGCTCACTCAAAAAGAGGAACGGAAGCATTTAATGCCATGGGAATTCTTCCGGAGTTTAAGGGAATAGCAGTTCATGATGGATGGAAATCCTATAACGGTTATGAGTGTGACCATGCTCTTTGCAATGCTCATTTACAGAGAGAACTTACTGGAATCGAAGAAAATTATAAACAGATATGGGCTAAAGAGATGAAGGAACTGTTAACAGAAATAAAAAAGTATACTGATGAATGTAAAGAGTAAGACAAAGAACTGAATTTTGAGCAAGTTAAAGCGCTAGAAAAAAGCTTCGATTCTATCATCATGAAAGGAAATGAAGAAAATCCACCTTCTCTTAACCCTGAAAAACAGAGAATACCTAGCAAAAATCCAAAAACAAAAGCAAGGAATATACTGGATAGGTTTATAGAAGACAAAGAAAAAATTCTGAGATTCCTCAATGATTTGAGAATTCCATTTGATAATAATCAGGCAGAAAGAGATATAAGAATGATGAAACTGCAGCAGAAAATATCAGGAACTTTCAGAAACATACAAGGAGCGCAAGCTTTCTGCAGAATTAGAGCGTATATTTCTACATGTATAAAGAATGGGGGCAATGCTATTGAAGCTATTCTAGCGGCCTAAAGGGGCGCCGCTATTATACTGAAAATGGAAAAATTTTGCTCAACAGGTTGTCTCAAAACTATTCCCGATTATACATTTGGGTCAGAAACCCGTAATCTTTATCTTTTTTAGAAAACTTAATTCTATTGGTTCACCATGCTTAGAAAGTACGATCAAAAGCAGCAGTTTTTTACTTCCATTAAACCCGGAAGATTTTGTTCCTGAAAAGTCTACCAAGGTAACTGACACTTTACGCCCCTTCTTGATTTTTTTGTCATATCTATTCGTAGAGCGATAAACATAATGACAGTCGCCTCGAACTTTGATTTCAAGACATTTTTCTCCAGTTTTACGCTGATCTTTAAGCCAGTCTCTTACCCAAGTTACCCTTATTCACTATAACATAGGGTATATAGTATAAGTAAATTTCTATTTGAAATGGTTCAATTGAAGTTTAAAAAAGAAAAAAAGCAAATTGTATGATATAGTCCCTATAATTAATTGGAGTTAAGGTTTAAACTGATTTTCACATTTCTCCATAGAGCTCAAAAAATAATTTATTTATATTTTGCGGCATTGTTACATTCATGTACAGCAGAGACAAAGTGGTAGCCAATGTAGATAAAAGCCGAGAGTTTGGCGTGTTTGGAGATATTTTCAGGGAACTGCAAAGAGAAGAGATGAAAGAAATTGAAACGAATCTGGGAGAAATCCGGGAAATCAGCTTAACACAGAATATGCTGGAGATAATGACTGAGATCAGTTCAACATTAAAAGAGATAGCAGAGACGCAGAAGAAAATATTAGAAGAGCTTCAAACGAATAAAGTCGAATAAATTCCTTTTCATACTCTTCTATTAGATAGTCATTTCACTTAAACTTCTCACATATTCTTTTATTTACTCATATGCGTGGAGTCACAGAAACTAAGGAATGCTTGAAATATGACTTCAAGTTTTCACTTTTAGTGGCTATATAATTGCACTTCACAATATCATTAATGACTAAAGAGGGCATTAACGCTTGAAATTAAATTTACTGTTTTTATATGCTCTTCGGTATCCTGAGTATCGAAGAAGATCGGAAAAGCATCTATTCCGGCAAATTCTTTAAAGATTATAGCTTTTCCTTTCATACACTGGCAGGGCCGCATAAGGACCTAAATTCCGAGTACAGCTGACCTGTCAGTTACGACAATAACCGTATTTTTCTTGAGAGTGTAAAGGTAAACAAGATTAGGATTTCCGCTAATTTTCCTGCAGGGTTCGGTAACTTCAGGAATATAAGCGACACTGAGGTCATGGATTTTGCGCAGGTGGACTTTACCAAGTACACCCCAAAGCTTCCGTGCATTGCAAGTGATTCCTGATAAATTAAGGCATGCATGCCATTATCCCTTTCAATATACTTTACTGCACTCATTTCAGAGTCGAGCCTTTGACAATTTGGCTATTAATGCTTTAAAATTAAATTAAACGCATTAATTTCTCTTTTTTTTAAAAAATTACTTTTACTTACTCAGACATTCAACTTTCTAAAAGCTCCTGGTGCTCTTATCAGGTCATGTCTTCCAACTTTAAAAGCCGTAAGTGCCGTAAGTAATGTAGCAATATTGCTTATCGATACAAATGTTTTAGCCCATTCTCTCCCTCTTGTTGTTGTTTTTGACCTGTTGTATCCAACTACATCATTTGAGTTTTTTCTTTCAACAGTTGCTCTTATATTGTACAATTTTCCAAGTATTTTATGATAAATTCTTGGAATGTATTGAGCTCTAAAGTGGCTTCCCTTTTCTGTTTTTAAAATATTTCCAACACTATTTGCTCTTGCAGCTATGATTGGAATAATCCCATTCTCAATTACGGTTTCATTAGAAAGATGACTATCCGGTCCTGCATCAGCGATCACAAAAAGCGGTTTTTCTGTTGCTGATTTCATATATTGGTTTATTGTATCCTGAAATATAGTGTTGTCATTTTTACTAGTGTTGCGTCAGCGTTAAGCTGTCGTATATAGCCGATTACAACGATTTAAGGTCATATAATCCTTATTACTGACACGACAATAGGGTCTACATCAAAATATTCGCCTATTCCCCCGGCATACTCCGGCAATTATCCTGTTCTTTTTTGATCTGTAGAGTTTCTTCATATGACCAACTCCATTTCAGAATAACATACTGAGTTTTGAATCAAGAGAAAGTTTTTCTATTATTCTATCAGATACTTATCCACTCGCTCATAAGTTCTACGGATAAGAGGTTTTCCCCTATAGCTCGCACATATACTCTGAAGGTCCTGTCTCCCGGGACCCTGAGCCCCTTTGCAACAAACTGATAAGTTCCTTCAGGCTCAATCATTACAGGATTGCTCTCTATCTGGTCCCATATTCTTCTCTCATTGTCTGCCTGGAGGGCAACATAAACAATGGCATTTTCTGCGGTCTCGGAACCCACATTTCTCAAAGTAACATTAACATCTACCACCCCTTCTTTTTGAGAGTATTCGCATCGGGCACTGAAATCAAGGTTAATCAGGGGTCTTCTATATACAGGGATAACCTTGACTGGCTCATTTTCATACTCTTCAGGCATTTCTCCAATCTGCCAGTTTCTTCCTGTAGTTTCCAGATAGTAATAATGACTATTATTATATTCGAAACTCTTGCCTTCCGTTTCAGGGTCGCATTTTATTCCAAGAGCCATGTGCTCAGGAAGCTCCAGGAGGACGACATCGTAGCCCATCTCCTGCAGGATTGCTACCGCCAGGATAGAGGTATCTTCACAGTCTCCGCCATTATCATAAAGAGTTTCATAAGGAAAACGGGGGTACTGGTCATACCCCGAGCTTGTGAGGTCTGAAGTATAGTTCAGGGACTGGATAAAAGAAACACAAAGCCCAGGTATCTTGTTTTCTTCAAGCCCGTACTCCTTTGAAAGAGAAAAGAGAGTATCTGCAATATTCTTAATTAACCATTCATCATATGGGTCAGATGCAAAAAGGTCGTAGTCCCTTTTGCGTGTCCGTGACTCATATGCATGGTAAAGCTTATCATCGAGCAGTAGAGTAAGATGCCATCGGTATCCTTCGTAATTCCATGAATAGGATCTGGCAGATTTCCCTGGTTCTATGAGTTTTTCCATGACCAGAGCGTCAGAAAAGTTGGAATTCTCATGCTCGGCTCCAAGGTTATTCTCTACTCCTCCGCTGCCGGAATTCACGGTTAGCTCAGAAAAAGGCCAGAAAAAAATAACTCCTGCTACATAAACGAGTAAGAAAATAAAGCTCAGTTTAATTATAGCTTTCATAATTTACTTCCATCCAGAAATATCTTACAAAATTTATATCCAGGGGTCTTCCTCAAATGAGACTCTACCGAACCTATTTCCATCAAATCTTCAGGATACGGTTTGAAAAAGGTCTGATGCATCAGGTAGTCGCTCTCAAACCTTTCCATCCATAACTTGATTCTGTTTATTGCAGGACAGAGCGAAGCTTTTCCTTCACCGTATTTCTGGACCCAATCAAAAAACAGGGTCTTTTCACAGTTTGAAAGCTGGTCTGAAAAATATCCAGGAGACTGCATTAATACATCTATGGGTGAAGTATATGCAGGAGTTCGGGAAAAAGCACTGTACAGGTGTTTTTCATAATTGGAAGTCAGCTCTTTCAAGGGCTTACCTTCTCTATTTGCGGCAATTTCTCCTAATTTCCGGAGTTCAGCCTGATTATAAGCCATAAGAAGGAATTTATTCTGTGTATGGGAGCATATCAGGTTCTTCATACTGCTTTCGGACTTTACTTTCCCAAAGGCTGCAAATTTAAAAAGTTTTGTTAGAAAATGCTCTTTTATCCGGGCATTTCGGATCTTTCCTTCGTCCTCAACACGAAGGAAAGGATACATTTTCAGAACTGCGCCCCCAAAGTATCCCGAAGTCTTTTCAACTTCATCCTGATCCGCGGCAGACAGGTAAACCTTCAGGTCCTTGAACCCTGATGACAGAGACCTGAATTTCAGGATGAAGCCGTCAGCACCTTCTAGAGAATCAAGAAATCTGGAGCAGAAAGCTTTCATATTTTCAGTGACGTCCTTCATACTTGAAGGTTGAACAAGCCTGTGACTTCCTTTATTGAGGATTCTCACAGGGTTTACTGGAACTCCAAGCCCTGCTTCTACTTCTGGGCATACAGGCAGGAAATCAACGCACTTCTTAAGCTTTACATCCACAGGACTGCTAAGCATCTCACCATTATATTGGCAGTGGGCGAGCTCAAGACATCTGCTAAAAACATCCTTCGGCCGAGAAAATTCTCTCATCTAACCCCCATATAAAAAGGAATTACTTACATAAATTGTTTTCCAGAGAAAAAGGAGCATGAGACTTAATTAAAATACAAACAAAAATATTATAATAAAGAAGATGAGAGCAGAATTTCGAAAAACAGAGGATTTTTTTCCGTAATCAAAAAGTGATATATAGAAGTGGGAAATAATATTAAGGTAGTTTTTGGGGACGATAAAGGGAACAGGTAGTACTTTTCAGGGTTCGGTACCTATACCTGATATCGTACTTCAGATAACTGAAAAACGCTGGAACATAAAATGAGGTGAAAACAAAATGGAAACTGAGTCAGAACAGATACGTATGCCTCTTATTGGAGATGATGCCCCTTCATTTACCGCAGTGACCACACAGGGAACTATCAACTTCCCAGAGGACTATGAAGGAAAATGGGTTATCCTGTTCAGCCACCCTGCTGACTTCACACCCGTATGCACTACAGAATTCATGACCTTTGCCAGTATGCAGGAAGAATTCAGGGAATTGAACACTGAACTTATAGGTCTTTCCATTGATAGCGTCTTTGCCCATATTGCCTGGCTTAAGGTGATAGAAGAAAAAATAGAATATAAAGGAATGAAAAACCTCGAGATCAAATTCCCGGTGATAGAAGACCTGAAGATGGATGTTGCTAAAAAATACGGTATGATCCAGCCAAAAGCCTCAGACACAAAGGCTGTAAGGGCTGTATTTATTATTGATCCAGAGGGAAAAATCAGAACAATACTCTATTACCCGCAGTCAACCGGAAGGAATATGAATGAGATTAAAAGAATCGTAATCGCCCTGCAGAAAAATGCCGCCGAGGAAGTTGCAACTCCGGCTAACTGGCACCCAGGAGACGATGTGATAATTCCAGCTCCGGAAACCATGACAGGAGTTAAAGAAAGGCTTGGAAAGGAAGAAGAAGGAAGATATTGCCTTGATTGGTTCCTCTGCCTGAAAAAAGATAGCAAAAAATGATTTTAGAGTATGAAAATACCAAATTACTTTTTTTAAAGATCAGAAAAACGTTATTTTACTTTAGCATGAAAATGCTTCCAAATACGTAACTATTCAGGTAGCTTTAAAAGGCTACCTGAATACTTACAGGAAATGAAGAAAATCCACCTTCTCTAGCCCCTGAAAAACAGGGAAAACATAGCAAAAATCCAAAAACAAAAACAAGGAATCTACTGGATAGGCTTATAGAACACAAAGAAAAAGTTCTGAGATTCCTCTACGATTTGAAAGTCCCATTTGAACAAAATCAGGCAGAAAGAGACATAAGAATGATGAAATTGCAGCAGAAAAATCAGGAACTTTCAGAAACATACAAGGATCGCAAGCTTTCTGCAGAAATAGAACGTATATTTCTACAAGTATAAAGAATGGGTTCAATGTTATAGAAGCTATTCTTGCGGTGCGTAAAGGAGCGCCGCTATTACAACTGAGAAGGAAAAATTTTGCTCAAAAATTATTTTTTTTATCAATAGGCTGAATAGTTGCCAAAAAAGATTTGTGTGGAGGAAGAATTAATCCACCTTTAAAGCATCCCTTTTTTGGAGGGGAGAGTTCAGTTAACTCCCCTTACCTGAAGCAGCTGGAAGTCAATATCATCAGGAATTGTAGCAAGGAACACAAAGGTACTGTATCCCAGTTTCTGGACTTCTTTGATTGCATTGGCCTGGTTCTCATCCAGATCTCTTGAGTTACTTACTATGCAGAAAGACTTCCTGCTTCCAGTATTCACAAGGAAGTTAAAGGCCGTCCCATGGGTATTGAGGAAGGTGACCAGGTCCTTAAGCTCATCCCAGCTATTGCACATGTGGAGATTCTTGGACCCCATATTTTCCACATACCAGTCCCGGCTAACATAGGAGTAGGATGCATACTGTTCGTTCAGTTCATCAAAAGCCTTGATGATTTTGTTAAGGTCTTTTTTGAGGTTTACCCATTTCCAGTTCTGTGTTGTGAAATAGCGGCTTGCCGCTATCTCAAAAATTGCCTGTTTATCTTCCTTTTCGAGTTTCATATTCTCACATCTCTCTTTTTGCCTGATTTCAGGTATTCAAAATATATCATCCTGGGCATAACTCCGGTTGAAGCGCAGGGCAAGTTCAGCTTTTTCCAGTTCTCTTCCAAGATATGCAGCGTGATCCAGGCGCGAGACCAGTTCGAGTTCAAGCAACGTGTCCATAACCTCCCTGGCACTTTCTCCTGCAATCGCAGCTTTCTCGTGTTCGGCTACAATCAGTCCTCCGTATCCTGCAATTTTATCCGGAACAATCCGGATGCGAATCGGGCCTGCAGGGTCTGCACGCCAGCTTTTCGAAGCTCTGGCAGTAATCAGTTTTTCGGGGAGAGAGCTATCAGGGCGCCTCCGTTTTTCCTTTATACAAAGGAGGTCGATACCAAGGTCCTTTGGGGAGCTTTCCCTTATCCTGCAGAGCTGCATCATCTCAGAGGCTTTTTTCAGTTCTCCTATTGAGCCCTGGGCTTTATCGCTGTATTCGGGTGTAAAAAGGATGCTTGCTCCGGCTTCTGACCCTATTCCACAGAGTGTGGCATTTACTCCTATCGTATCCACATCCATGAGTTCCGTTACATTGCCAGCTCCGAAAAATAACGGGATTCCAGGATACATTCTGTGAAACTCATAGTAGCGCACGATAGATTCGGTTATATTATGGCCTACAGGGTCAAGGACAGGGTCGGCTATAATTTTTTCAATCCCGAGCTTGCGGGCAGCTTCTATATTTCTCACCAGGCTTTCCAGGCTGTTTCCTTCATCTGGAATAATAACTGCTGCAACGTCCGCCTTTGCAACAGCCGGGCCTGCGGTTTCCATGTTCGTGCTGTTAAGGCTCAGAACAAGGTCTGCTCCTGCTTCTATTCCTTCCTTTATTAGCTCAGGGTCAAGAGTATCTATACTTATCGGAATGTATGTGAGGGATTTTGCAAGGGATACCGTGCTCCAAAGCTGTCCTGGAAGAGTGTTAAGTGAGGCTCCAAGGTCAATAATATCTGCCCCCCTGGCGATAAAAGCTTCGATTTTTGTCCTCAGGTCTGCGGGATTTAACTCCGCTGCTCCAACAATCTCTCCCATGACTTTCATACGGGATCTTCCTCCCAGTTTTACTCCTCTGAGAGTCAGGGGGGAAATGGCTTCTTCTTCGGCTTCCCTGATAAGCTCGAGAGCCATTTCCTTTTGCACATTTGAAAGGAGTTCACAGGCCGGGACCTTCTCGGAAAACTCAACTTCCTCTGCAAAACGGAGTACAAAGCCAAGGTCATAAGCATGTTTTGAGCCCAGCCGAATTCTAGAGCCCAGCTCATCCGATGCCTTTGAAAAGTCCCCTGCTACAAGTCCGGGAAGCAGAATAAGGTCATATTTTTTTGAGAACCCCGCTTCCTGAAAGGCTTTTATAAGCTTTTTAGGGGTTATAAAGGCAGCAATGTCAATATCTGCCACAAGGACGTCTGCTTTTTCTCCGACTGCTTTCCTCACGGTATTTTCCGCAAGCCGTCCTGTTGCAATCAAAATTTCCATATTTTTTAGATAGAAGCGCTAATAAAAAAGAGTATCTATGAAGCTGTCTCATAACTACTTTTAATTCTACAATTGGGCAATGCCCATTTCAGTTTTTAATTCATTTCAGCAAGAAAAGGTAAATTATTATCAATCAAGATAGCGTATTTGCTATTCTCACCTGGATTCCCCCTTAATTCCAGCCTTTACTTTCTCCCCATAACATTTTCAGCACATCTTTGAGTTTTTTCCCTCCTCTTTTAATGAAATCTCGTGTTATTGTTTTTCTCTACCAGAAATGACCCTTGATGAAATAAAAGTACTAATAAGCCCCTAAATTAGTCCTCTTGAGCGAGCGAAAAGGACACCGTCCTCCCGAGACGGGACCTGGGAGACAAATACATTAATAATGAGTTATGACTATTCACCTACGTTTCAGCTTCATTCTTACATTTATGTTTAATTTACCCCTTAATTAAGGTGAATTTATGTCTTTAATAAATCTCAGAACGCATTATACAGCCGATATCAAATCAGATAAGGTTGATAGCGGTCAAAAAGTTACCCTTGCAGGCTGGGTTCATGAGGTCAGAGACCTCGGAGGGATCTGTTTTGTCGTGCTCAGGGACAGGGAAGGAAAGGCTCAGGTTACACTTGTAAAGAAAAAGATCGACAAGGAGCTCTTTGATGCAGCAAGAAAGCTCGTCCGTGAGTCTGTAATTTCAGTAAGCGGCTCGGTCAAGTTTGAAGAAAAAGCTCCAAATGGCTACGAACTTCTCCCTGACGAAATCAATGTCCTGAACGTTGCAGGCTCCCCCCTTCCTATGGACACTACCGGAAAAGTGGAAGCCGAATTGGACACAAGGCTTGACTCCCGCTTTATCGACCTGAGGAGAGCCGAGACAACTGCAGTATTCAAGGTAAGACATGAAGTCCTCCAGGCAATCAGAGAGTATTTTATAAAACATAACTTTATTGAGACTGCTACCCCAAAGGTCGTTGCCACGGCAACCGAAGGCGGAACTGCACTTTTCCCGATCACTTATTTTGACAGGGAAGCTTTCCTCAACCAGAGCCCACAGCTCTTCAAGCAGATCCTTATGGGAGGCGGTTTTGACAGGGTCTTTGAAATAGGACCAATCTTCAGGGCAGAAGAGCACGATACTCGCAGACACTTAAACGAGGCAACATCTATTGACATTGAGGTCAGCTTTGCAGACCACTTCGATGTAATGGGGATTTTAGAAGACCTTGTGGCTTATGCTTACACGCGCGTAATCGAGAACTGTAAAGCCTCCCTTGAAGTACTTGGGCTTGATTTAAAAGTCCCGAAGACTCCTTTCCTGAAACTTACTTACGATGAGGTAATTGAGATCATAAACAGCCGTTCGGAAGAGAAGATGGAATGGGGAGATGACATGAGCACAGTTGGAGAGCATATAGTCGGTGATTATGTCTATGAAACTACAGGTGAGTCCCATTACTTCATTATCGACTGGCCCACGGAAATCAAGCCCTTCTATGCCATGCCTTATGAGGACAGGCCTGAGTTCAGCAAGTCTTTTGATATGATGCACCGCACAATGGAGCTCTCTTCAGGAGCCCAGCGTATTCATATTCCGTCTTTGCTCAAGAAGAGGATAGAGTCCCAGGGCCTGAACCCTGATGGTTTTGAGTTCTATCTCAAGGCTTTCGAATACGGAATGCCTCCTCATGCAGGATGGGGAATGGGCTGTGAACGTTTTATCATGACCATGCTCGGAACTGAAAATATAAGGGATACCGTACTCTTCCCGAGGGACAGGAGAAGACTTTCTCCCTGATCCCTCCAATTTTTTACTTAATCTTGAAAGGCCTTCCTTTTTTGAAAATATTTATATTTGTTAACTTTTTAGTTAGTTTTTCTAGAGCTGAAAGGCGGAAGATAAAATGACGGATAGAAATATTTCTACTGATTCTCCAGAAAAACGAGCAGCAGGAATTGCTGCTGCAGGGCTTGTAAGCTCCGGGATGATTGTCGGGCTCGGTACAGGTTCAACGCTTGCATACACTATTAAAGAACTTGGACGCCGGGTGAGGGAGGAAGGGCTCGATATCCTTGGAGTTGTTACTTCTTATCAATCCGAAATGCTTGCAGTAGATGCCGGAATAAGGCTAACCACTCTTTCCCAGAACCCTGAACTGGACCTTGCCATTGACGGGGCTGACCAGATCGACTCCGAACTCCGTGCCATTAAAGGAGGAGGGGCTGCTCATACAAGGGAAAAGATAGTTTCCGTATCTGCAAAAAGATTTGTTGTCGTAGCCGATGAATCGAAAACCAGCACACAGCTTGATAAACCCGTGCCTGTTGAAGTAATGCCATTTGCAAAAGAACTTGTAATAAATAAGATCCGGGAACTCGGAGGAGAACCTGAACTCAGGTCTGCTGTGAAAAAGGACGGTCCCGTAATAACGGATAACGGAAATTTTGTCCTTGATGTGAAATTTGGTGTTATTAAAAATCCGGAAACTCTTGCTATTCAGCTATCTGCAATTCCTGGAGTAGTTGAGCATGGGATTTTTTGTAATGTGGACGAGCTTTACATAGGAAAAAAAGACGGGTCTGTGAAAATTATATCCAGTCAAAAGTGAACAGCTTAGTGGGCAAATTCATTACGAATTCACTGAAAAACGTCACAAGAACTGGATGTCTCACATTATAATGTCTCGTATAAAGGATAATATCAAATAAATATTATTAAAATAGAGAGATAGAAACTTAAAAATACCCTTTTAACCAATAGAAGTTAAAGGCAGCACTTATCTCTGCATCATTCTCTTGCAGGTCGCTGCAGCAAGAAGGATATATGCTGTCTTATTCATCATCAAAGGAGAACAGGAAGCGGAAACAGTATTCTTTTTGTAAAATAACCCGCCTTACCGGTATATTTTTATAGAAGTATTATCAGTTATTTCCCTGATAAATTACTACCTGCAAATCAAACAAATTGCTTAATACAGGGTTCCTGGTTTCGAGACTCTGGAATAATCAGCCGGAAACCAGAAAACAATTTCAAATTATCAATTATTTGTCATTCAATTCATAGCATTTCAATTTATAGCATGTATTTTCAGGAGGTTTTGTTCATATGGATAAAAGTGGCCAGCCAATCTATATAATAGATCCGAGAAAGGAACAAACAAAAGGAAAAGACGCACTCCGCATGAATATTGCAGCTGCAAAGGCAGTGGCAAGCATAGTTAAGAGTACGCTTGGGCCCAGGGGCATGGACAAGATGCTTGTAAACCCTCTGGGAGATATTACCATCACAAATGATGGTGCCACTATCTTACACGACATGTCTATTGAGCACCCAACAGCCAAGATGCTTGTGGAAGTTGCTCAGTCTCTGGAAAGTTCTGCAGGGGACGGAACCACAAGCTCTGTTGTGTTCACAGGTGCCCTGCTGGAAAAAGCAGAAGATCTTGTTGAAAAAGGAGTTCATCCGACAATAATCGTCAAAGGTTATAGACTTGCAGCAGAGAAAGCCGTTGAAGCTTTCGAGGACCTGGCAGTTCCTGCAAAAGAAAGAGAACTGCTTATTAAAGCTGCCAGGACGTCCATCACTGGAAGGGCTTCTGAAAAATACAGCAATTTGATTGCAGAAATCTGTGTGGATGCTGTTCTTGCAATTTATGAGGAGGGAAAAGCCGACCTTAAGCATATTATCCTTTCGAAAGATGTCGGTGGGCTTGTTGAAGATACCGAATTTGTGGAAGGTGTTGTGATTGACAAAGTTGCCCTCGATAAAAACTTCCCTCTCAGGATTGTAAACCCCAAAATCGCGCTCATTGATACTCCTATGGAAACTGCAAAAACAGCTAACAAAGCAAAGCTTCAGATAAGCACAGTAAGTGATATCGAAAATTTCTTAAAGCAGGAAGATGCAGCCCTCTTTGAGATGGCAGATTACATAATCAGAGCAGGTGCAAACGCTGTTTTCTGTTCCAAGGGCATGGACGACAAGGTCGCAGCTTACCTCCAGAGCAGAGGCATATACGCAACCCGCAGGGTGAAGAATGATGATATGCAGCACCTTGTAGATGCTACAGGAGGCAGACCTGTCAGGAACATAAAAGAACTTACAGAAAAAGAACTCGGGCATGCCGGGCTTCTTGAGCAGTACAGGGAAGACGACCAGGGAAAAACCTACCTGAGGGACTGTAAAGCTGCGAAATCGGTTTCAATCGTCCTCCATGGCGGAACCGAGCATGCGGTGGACAACCTTGAAAGGGCATTTGATGATGCTCTCTGGGTTGCAAAGTGCGTTGTTGAGGATGGCAAGGTTGTTGCTGGCGGTGGGGCTTCGGAAATGGAAGTTGCACTCTCAATTCGTTCTTATGCTCCCAGCGTAGGCGGACGTGAACAGATGGCAATTATAGCTTTTGCTGAGGCTCTTGAAGAGATCCCGAGAACAATTGCAAGAAATGCAGGTCTGGACACTATCGACTCTATCATTAACCTGCGTGCGAAACACGCCGAGAACAAAAATGCAGGTCTAAACATCATTACAGGCGCTGCTGAAGATATGCTTGAAAAAGGTGTTCTTGACCCTCTCAGGGTAAAGGTCAACTCCATCAAAGCAGGTTCTGAAGCCGCGGAAATGGTGCTTCGTGTGGATAGTATGCTCCGCGCACAGCGTGCCGAGATGCAGGATGTCAAACCCGAGCATATGGCAAGTACATACGATGGGATGTCAGCACCTGCACTTAACATGCGCAGATAAACCTGGCCTTCTATTTAAGTCGAACCGTTTTCAGTTTAACAATTGAGAAGGAAGATACCTGGTTTATTACAAATAAGCTGCAGATTTTCTCTGCAGCACCTTATTTTGAAAACGTTGAGATAAGAGTTGTAGTTAGTCATTATTTTAAATGGCTGCCAGACAAGCTGGCAGAGGCTTTAATTTTATCTGTGTATTTTAATGAGGTTCTTCAGGTCAAGAAAAGTATTCTTCTTAGAGGGAAGAAAGTTCTAATTCGGATTATCCTGGTGAAGTATGAATTTGTCTGCTACTTTTTTGCGTTGCATACGAGACAGGTTCAACCCTGCAAGAGTAGATTCAAAAAACAAAAGATTCCAGTTTTGGATATCCAAAATATAGGAAGACTAATATCAGAGTGTTCCAATATATATTATCAAATTATTTAACAATTCTTAAAACAGGCATTTTTGAAAGCATTTAACTGGAAAGGGGATTAAATATGTTCTCATTAAACGAACAAAAAGCTATTGAACTCGGAGAATCTGGAGAAAAAGCAGTAAGAGAAGAAAACGAATACGACGCACTTCAGTATATTGAATACCTCAGGGAATTCGGCGAAGAGCTTATTGGAGCAAACATGGAGAAAGAACTGAAGAGGGTTGTAATCTCACTCCGAAAAATAGGCAATAAAGCTGTCCAGAAAAGAATTGATTCCGTTGCAACCAGTGCAGTGCAGGTCCTTGAAAGCCTTGCAGAACCTGTGCTTGAGAATAACCTATCAAATGCCATGTGGTCCTTTTCGAAAGCTGTACAGGAAATAGGGAAAGGAGCAACGCAGTTTAAGATGATCGAACCTGCGCAGAATGCGGTGGGTGCCCTTGAGATCATAGGGTCAGGAGCCGTTGCAAAGAGGATGGAGGTAGTGACACTCTGGACTGCCATGGCACTGGGAGAAGTGAGCTACCTGGCAGACCAGCAGCAGCTTGAAGACCTCAGCAACATGGCAAAAACTGCAAGAGAAGGGATCATAAAGGCCTCAGAAGAAGGGAAGCTCGCTACAAGAGAACAGATTGAAAAATATCCTCAGCTTATTGCCCAGACAGTAGGTGAATTCGCAGAGCTTCAAAACCTCCAGCCCGCAGGTTACGAAGTCAGGCCCAAAAAAGAACCTAAGGAAGATGAGTCCTTTGAAGAAGAGGCCGGAGAAGAAGAAAGCAAAGGAGAAGGAGGACATGAAACTGGAGCTTCTGGAAAGGAAAAATAACCCTGAGGCTAGCAGAATATAAAGATAAATAGATAAGAGTTAAGTAAACGAATACAGATCAGGCAGAAAAAAGCCCCGGCTGTGTTAAACAGCCGTTTTCCTTTTCTTAAAGTTCCTTGAGATTTCAAGGAATCTTTCAATTATTTTTAACCCATCTGGAGTAAGCACGGACTCAGGGTGGAACTGCAGTCCGTAGATCGGATATTCTTCGTGTTCTACTGCCATGATGGTTCCGTCTTCTGCAAAGGCTGTAACCTTTATTCCGGGAGCCGGTTCTCCTATCTCAAGAGAATGATAGCGTCCTGCTTCGAACTGCTCTTCGAGTGTTGTAAAGAGAAGCGATTCAATATGCTGGATCTTTGAAGATTTCCCGTGCACAGGCCCAACTTTGCTTCTCCTGATAGGCCCGCCAAATGCTATATTTATAGCCTGGTGCCCAAGACAGACTCCAAGGAGAGGAGTTTCCCTGCCCATTTCTCTGATAATCTCCAGGCAGTTCCCTATATCCTTCGGGTCAGAAGGATTTCCAGGACCAGGGGAAATTACCAGTGCATCAGGTTTTATTTCTCTTAACTCTTCAAGGGTAACCGTGTTGGGAAGAACCAGAGTATCTTTTTCGAAATATGAGATATAATCCACGAGATTCCACACAAAAGAATCTTTGTTATTTATGAAAACTATTTTCACCTGAATATCCCTCCTGAAACCTTTATTTCATCTCAGTTTCTCCACCTATGGCTGCAAGCACTGCCGCCATTTTTCTTTCTGTTTCTCTAAATTCATAAACTGGATCGGAATCAGCAACAATTCCTGCCCCTGCCTGTACCGAAGCCTTTTTTCCCTGTATTAGAAGGGTCCTTATTACGATCGCAAAATCAGCGTCCCCGTTCCAGCTGCAGTACCCGACTCCTCCTCCGTAGATCCCCCTTGGGGCTTTTTCAAGTTCTGATATAATTTCCATTGCCCGGATTTTCGGAGCTCCTGAAAGGGTTCCTGCAGGAAAGATTGCCCTGAAGGCATCAAACTGGTCGCACTCGGGCCTGAGAATACCCATAACCGTGCTCTCTATGTGCTGGACATGAGAATACTTCAGGACTTTCATAAAGCCTGAAACTTTTACAGAGCCGCTTTCGCAGACCATGCGGACATCGTTTCGCCCGAGGTCAACAAGCATTAGATGCTCTGCCCTTTCTTTTTCGTCCTTGAGCATAAGAGATGCCAGGTCTTCGTCTTCAGCTTCGGACTTTCCTCTCGGACAGGTGCCTGCAATAGGGTTTATAATAACGGTACGTTTGTGTACAGTCAGCAGGGTTTCAGGACTTGCCCCTACGATTGCAAGGTCTCCAAACTCGAAAATATACATGTAAGGGCTCGGGTTTATTGCTCTGAGCTGCATATAAAGTTCGGATGGAGACTGTTCAAGTTTGAATTCGCATTTTCTGGAAAGGACAGCCTGGAAAATATCCCCTGCAAGAATGTGTTCTTTTACCTGGAGTACAGAGGTTTCAAATTCCAACCGGTCAGAACTGCAGGCCTTCAAAGTTGACTCCGGTTCTGTTGATTGTGATACTGTTAATTGTTGTCCTGTAGGCTGGCTCGAACTTGCTGCTTTTAAATCTTTAACCAAAGAAGCTTCCATAAGAACTGAATGGAGTTTTTCTGCTTCTGAAAGGGCTTCTTCATATATTCTTCCTGCATCTGATCCGGGGCTTACGAAGGGAGTGAGCACAATATAGATCTCTTCAGTCAGGTGATCGAAAACATAACTTTTCGATACCAGAAGGTACTGAAGTTCGGGGATTTCAGATTCAAATCCCTTCTCAACCCCGAGCCAGCTGTCATAAATTGCATCATAAGCTGTATAACCTATAGCCCCTCCAAGGAAGGTCTGCCTGTCAAAGCGCTTTTCATTAAGGAGCTCAAGCCCGTTTGCCGGAGGGAAAGCCAGGCGGAAGGCATCAAAAGAGTCTTTTCCTTTTGGAATTGAAGCTGTGAATCTTCGGGCTTCCTGCACTGCAGTTTTCTTTTCTCCATTTTCCTTACTTTCCTTCTCTATATCTTCTGTTTTTCCTTCTTCTGTTCCTCCTGTCCCCGGGCCGCAGACTTCCTTTGCTTTTGAGACTATCTCTTCAAAAAAAGCAGAAGCTTTCGGGTTCAGGAGCTCAAGGGATAACTTCCGCTCATTTATTGTCAGCAGGGCATCGGGGTCGCTTCCTGCAAAAGAATACCTCGCTTTGCTCGCCTGTTTTTCCACGGATTCAAGCAGGTAGGAGTAGCCTGAGCTTCCTGAAATTTTTAAGGTATTGTAAAGTTCGAGAGCGGAACAGGAAGGAGGGCACACAGAATTAATTTTTGCAGTGAGCTGGACAAGGCATGGTTTTTCGAGCCCTGATACAAGTTTCTTAAACTCTTCTTCTCCAATGTCAAAGGAAAGCATTGGCAGACCTCACTTCTTCAATAAAACTTCTGATTTTCACGGCATCTTTTTTCCCGGAGGTCTCTACCCCTGAAGCCGTATCCACAGCATAAGGGGAAACTAGCCTTATTGCCTCCTGAACGTTTTCTGGCCTGAGCCCGCCTGCAAGGATCAGGGGAAGTTCCGTCTCTTCCGCAATTCTCCGGCTCAGGTCCCAGTTGTGTACACAGCCGGAACCGCCAGCTTTTCCGGGAATCCCCGTGTCAAGAAGCACACTGTCCACTGCTCCGCTTTCTTCAAGCTCGCGGACCTCGCCAAGAACTCGCTTTAAAGTGGTCTGGACCTTACCCGGCCCGACAGGCAGAGTAAGGGTTTTTATTATGGGGATGCCTGCTTTTTCCCTTATAATTTCAAGTTCGACAGGAGAGAGAGCGGAATGGATCTGCACAATGTCGGGCCTCACTTCCTCAATGAGTTCAAGCGCCCTTGAAGAGTTTTCAGGCATTATGACCATTACCGAATTAAGACATTTCGGGACTTTTGAGATGAGGGCAGCAGCAGTAGCAAAATCAAGTTTTCTTGGGCTCTCCACAGGGACTTCGGTTATAAATCCAACTGCATCTGCTCCATAAAGAGCTGCCAGTTCTATGTCCTCAGAGCTGCGGGCCCCACAGATCTTTACCCTGGTTTTTAATCCTGTTTTCATGCATGTTCTCCGGAAAGCGGGTTTAACATGGAGGCCCGGGAAGTGGATAGAGCTATTTCTCCCGAAACAGAACCCTGTACTTTATCTTTTTCGTAAAATCCGCCGGTAAAAGTCCTGAACTGGTTAAACTTGACCATAACTTTCCCGCTGTCTATGGCATCTTCTGCAATAGGAATTGCCTGCCTGATAGAGCCTACAATCCCGCTCACGTAAAGAGCTGCAGCTGCATTAATAATAATGAGGTCTCTTTTCGGCCCTCTCTGGCCCTTAAAAATACAGAGCAGGTCTCTTGCATTTTCTTTTGGGCTAGCTCCCTTTATGTCAGCTGGATTTGCACGCAGCATGCCAAGGGACTCCGGGGTCAGTGTATAGGTTGTAACCTTCCCGTTTTTTAATTCCGCAACATAGGTTTCCCCGGTGTTTGTGATCTCGTCCATCCCTTCCCCATTTACAACAAGGGCATGCTCTGTCCCCAGTTCGGAAAGGGCATACGCTACAGGTTCGCAGAGGTTTTTATCAAAAACTCCCACGACCTGCCCTTTTGCCCCTGCAGGATTTGTCAGGGGGCCAAGGATATTGAAAACTGTCCTTACCCCGAGCTTTTTCCTGACCCCTGCAACCCTCTTCATTGCAGGGTGGAAGACCGGTGCAAACATGAAGCCTATGCCTATCATTTCTATTGTGTTCTTTACCCGTTCAGGAGAGAGGTCTACCTTAACCCCGAGGGCTTCAAGCACGTCAGAACTCCCTGTCATTGAAGTAGCTGCCCTGTTCCCGTGCTTGGCTACAGGGACTCCGGCAGCCGCAACCACAATTGCAGCTGCTGTTGAAACATTGATGGTGTTAAGCCCGTCTCCTCCTGTACCGCAGGTGTCCACTATCCTGAAAGGCATATCAGGTCTGATAGTATTGCCAGCTTTTTTCATTCCCCTGGCAAAACCGACAATTTCCTGCGTTTTTTCCCCTTTTGCTTTCAGGGCGAGAAGAAATTTCTCTATCTCCTCATCATCTGCACTGCCCAGAATCTCGCTCAGTGCAGTTTCGGCTTCTTCTGAACTCAGATCACAGCCTTTTTCCAGTTTTTTAATATATGCCCTTATTTCCTGCATTTCCCTGTCTCCTCCAGATCCCCTGTTTAACTTGCTTTAAGTATGCTGGATTTTAGTTCCCTTGCAAGGGTTTCCAGCCTCTCGTTTACGTCTTTTCCTTCTTCTATTATCCTGACAAAAGCTGAACCGACAATTACAGCATCGGCTCCTGCTTTTCTGAGCTCTGCGGCCTGTTTTCCGCTTGAAATTCCAAAACCCACGGCTTTAGGGATATCAGTCTTTACCCTGGCAAGCAGTTCTTTTGTAGAAGCTGCAACATCATCTCTCTCTCCCGTAACCCCCAGCCTTGAGACAAGGTAGATGAAACCCGAACCTCTCTTGAGGATCTTCTGGATTCTTGCATCGGTTGTGCTGGGCGCTACAAGAAAGATCAGGTCAATCCCATGGGTATCACAGTTTGTTTTCAGGTCAGCTGCTTCTTCTACCGGGATATCGGGTATTATCAGTCCGCTGATCCCGGCGTCTGAGGCATTTTCCACAAATTTTTCCACTCCGTACCTGAACACAGGGTTATAGTAGGTCATGCACACAAGAGGGACGTCAACCTCAAGGTCTCTGACAAGCTCAAAATAGCGTTCAATATCCATGCCTGCTGCCAGTGCCCTCTGTCCTGCTACCTGAATTGTCGGGCCGTCAGCTACAGGGTCAGAGAAAGGAAAACCGAGTTCGATAATGTCTACGCCCCCTTTTACCAGGGCTTTTACAATTCCGGAACTGGCCTCAAGAGAGGGGTCTCCAGCCATCACATAACTGATAAGGGCTCCTTCATTTTTCTGTTTCAGTTCGCCAAATTTTTCGGAGATTTTTTGCCTTTTATTTTGCTTTTTTAGTTCAGTTCTCATTTCAGACCCCCTTCTTCAGGCCCATTACGGTTTCCAGGTCTTTGTCCCCTCTTCCTGAAAGGTTTAGAACCACAAAATCTCCAAGTTCCCCGCAGTCCGCAGCTTTTTTCAGGTATGCAAGGGCATGAGAGGACTCAAGGGCAGGAATGATGCCTTCAAGCCGGCTAAGTTCATTAAAAGCTTCAAGCGCTTCTTTGTCTGTTACATATCGGGCTGTAACCCTGCCGCTTTCAACAAGGGACGCCAGTTCAGGGCCAACTCCAGAGTAGTCAAGCCCTGCTGATATGGATTTGGATTCCAGGATC
This sequence comes from Methanobacteriota archaeon, assembly GCA_030054735.1. GTDB lineage: Archaea > Halobacteriota > Methanosarcinia > Methanosarcinales > Methanosarcinaceae > Methanosarcina. The sequence continues at coordinate 20,164 of JASGVX010000143.1, forward strand.
TGCCCGTTTCTGTCCTGCAGGACCTTTGTCCGGGCCCCGTGCAGGATTCCTTCTTCTCCGGTGCAAAGGGAAGCTGAGTGAAGAGCTGCTTTTTCCGTGCAGTTCAGGGCTTTTCCACCGGCTTCTACGGCAATCAGCCTGACTTTTCTATCTCCTATAAATGAATGGAAAATCCCCATTGCATTGCTCCCACCACCTGCACAGGCAATGATTGTATCAGGGAGCCTGCCTTCTTTTTCCATTGCCTGCTCCTTTACTTCACGCCCTATAACGCTCTGGAAGTCCCTTACTATCATAGGGTAGGGGTGAGGCCCAACGACTGAGCCTATCAGGTAATGCGTATTTCCGATGTTTGTTACCCAGTCCCTGAAAGCCTCGTTGATTGCATCTTTAAGGGTTTTTGATCCGGTATCTACGGCTTTTACTTCGGTTCCCATGAGTTCCATCCTGTATGCGTTCATTTGCTGGCGTTTGACGTCTTTTGCCCCCATGTAGACAACAGTTTCAAACCCCAGGTTTGCCCCTGCCATGGCTGTCGCAGTCCCGTGCTGCCCTGCCCCTGTTTCGGCAATCAGCCTGTTTTTTCCCATATATTTTGCAAGAAGGGCCTGCCCTATGACATTGTTTAACTTGTGTGCTCCTCCGTGGACAAGGTCTTCCCTTTTGAGGTAAATCTTTGTCCCGTATTTCTTGCTCAGGTTCCTGGCAAAGTAAAGTGGAGTTTCCCTGCCCGCGAAGTCTTTGAGGTAGTGGCCAAGTTCTGCAAGGAATTCCGGGTCATTTTTGTACTTCTCGTAGCCTTTTTCCAGTTCTTCTAAAGCCGGCATGAGGACTTCTGGAACATACTGCCCTCCAAATTTCCCATACTTTCCTTTTACCTGTGATTCTGATATTATCTGTAATTCTGAGATTTCCTGTAATTCTGAAATTGTAGTTCCTGCCAATTTGATTACTCCCTTGTCTCTTGACTCTGGTTTTTTAATTGCTGATTATATGATCCCGAATTCTTAGTTTCTTAATTCATGATCCTGTTCGCTGTGATATTGTGAAAAAAAATTATTCCTTCAGCTTTGAAGTGAAAGCGGATTTTTCAACCTGAGTCCCACAGGTTGAATACTCCTGAAATTAAAAGAAAAGCAGTTATTAACGCCAGCAAAAACCCTGGACGAATTCTTTAGTTTTTTCAAAAACTGAGTTAGTTTCCATAAGTGCAGACCCTATGAGCACAGCGTCTGCCCCTGCCTGCATCACTCGCCTGACATCAGCGGGACTGTTCATCCCGCTCTCGCTTACAATGATATGGCCTGTCCCGTGCTCAAGGTCGTATTCCCGGATAAGTGGTGCAAGCTCTTCTGTAGCGGCCAGGTCGATTTTAAGGGTCTCGAAATTCCGGTTGTTGATCCCTATTACTCTTGTACTGGTTTTCAGGGCAAGCTCAAGCTCTTCCCTGCTGTGTACCTCAACCAGAGGCTCAAACCCTTTTTCAGCGGCAAGTTCTACAAATGCTCCGAGTTCTTTTCCCAGTATGCCTGCAATCAGGAGCACGAGATCGCTCCCCTCTTCTTCGAGCTGCACCCTGTCAATAATGAAGTCCTTCCTGAGGACAGGCAAGCATACAGTTTTCCTTACCTCTTTCAGGTTTTCAAGGGATCCCCGAAACACCCCCGGCTCAGTAAGGACAGAAATTGCAAGGGCTCCTGCGTCCTCCATATCTCGAGCTAGCTCGGCAGCCACTACGGGGGAAATTTCCCTGAAACTCTTTTCCGGGGATGCGGGCTTAACTTCTGCAATTACAGGCACCCTGCCTTCTGCCCGTGCAGCTGCCAGAGCAGCAATAAAGTCCCTCTTCTGGAACTGCGGCTTTGCTCCATCTTTATGGACAGGGTGTGCAAGTGCCTGTACCCGGATTTTTGTTGTGTTCAGTATATGGAGGACTGATTGATGCATTTAAATATCACTGGTGTATGTTTATGTACAATAATGTCTAATAAAGTACTTTATATATAAAGGTTTCGTATCATGAAAAGTTTAAAAAATGAAAAATTAAAAGGCCATTTGAAATTTTCTGGCTGGCTGTAACTCATTCTATAATTCCTGCCCGCCCCCGGGCAAAAAAATCTCTGACAAGTCTTTTTCGCACAGAACTCGGAAAAAACCAAATTCTGGAAGTTTGACTACCGTTTTCCCAAAGAATCACGCGTTTTCTCAATTTGACAGCCAACTTTTTAGAAAAACAAGATCGATAAACAGTTTTTTATCATAATCTGGTGATTCTCTTAAAAAAATGCTTTGTTTTTCTGTCATGCAACAAAAACGAAATCGATATTGGAAGACACCGAACACTTTTAATAATAATTAAAAATGTGGCTGTCCCCCCATACAGTATAAACGATTTTTAAAAAGTGTACAACTATATACAGTATAAAAAATTTAGCTTCGCTATCGGGTAGCTGAGAATGCAAAAGATTAAATAGTATCCGTCCTTATATACTACTTGGATATTTGTCGATGGCCAAATTTTGTTAACAAAAAAAGATACAGAAAATTTCAAAAATTAGATGATTCAAATAACAAATAGGCCGTTTGATATTGATTCCAAAACTAAAAGTATTTAATCAGTTGCTAAGAAATTAGGGAAAACGACCCTGTTGAGAAGTAGGTTCCACTAAAACAAGGATTGAAACGGTATACGCCCTTATTGGGGGAAGAAGAGGTTTTGCGTTGAGAAGTAGGTTCCACTAAAACAAGGATTGAAACTAAAAGAATTTTTTACTTCTTGCCATACCAACTTGTTGAGAAGTAGGTTCCACTAAAACAAGGATTGAAACGCTATGCACATGTTCTCTCCATTGTATAGAGAAAAGTTGAGAAGTAGGTTCCACTAAAACAAGGATTGAAACTTTTCTTGGTGGGTCCGGGTATTGGAAGATTCGGAGGGTTGAGAAGTAGGTTCCACTAAAACAAGGATTGAAACGGCATCAGTATTGCGGGGGTTTTCCGCTTCCCGCAAGTTGAGAAGTAGGTTCCACTAAAACAAGGATTGAAACCCTGGATTTCTCCTGTAAACGTTTTTGAATTTTTAGTTGAGAAGTAGGTTCCACTAAAACAAGGATTGAAACCTCAAATAAAATTAACTCATTAAGAAGGGTTTCCCGGTTGAGAAGTAGGTTCCACTAAAACAAGGATTGAAACCTCTAAGCCCTATTTGTTCTAAAATATGCGGATCTGGTTGAGAAGTAGGTTCCACTAAAACAAGGATTGAAACAATTTCTCTGCTAGGAGAGCTACCGTAAAGGCCTGCTCGTTGAGAAGTAGGTTCCACTAAAACAAGGATTGAAACCTTTTTAAAAATCAATCCCCAGAGATACAACAATCGTTGAGAAGTAGGTTCCACTAAAACAAGGATTGAAACTTTTTTCCGACAGCAATTTCATGCTACCGAGAAGGGGTTGAGAAGTAGGTTCCACTAAAACAAGGATTGAAACGTTTTTCTTCTTCCTCTTGGGCTTTTTGCCACTTTTTGTTGAGAAGTAGTTTCCACTAAAACAAGGATTGAAACTTCCCATTATTATGAGACCGTGCCTGTATAACTGGAGTTGAGAAGTAGTTTCCACTAAAACTAGGATTGAAACTTTTGTTTCTTTTTTTAGGGAGACCATCTTCTTAATTGTTGAGAAGTAGTTTCCACTAAAACAAGGATTGAAACATTAATGCCTCTAAAAAGGCATTAGTCTCCCTCCAAGTTGAGAAGTAGGTTCCACTAAAACAAGGATTGAAACTATCATTACTGTCCTCATTTGCAAATCTGTACAGTAGTTGAGAAGTAGGTTCCACTAAAACAAGGATTGAAACCTAACCATGCCTGCGCTGGGCGAGGCTCGGAAGCCGTTGAGAAGTAGGTTCCACTAAAACAAGGATTGAAACTTTCTAACCATCCTAATAAGATGATTAGGGCCCCTGATGTTGAGAAGTAGGTTCCACTAAAACAAGGATTGAAACGACGGACCTAATAGCAATGGAGCCGGACTCTCCGGAGTTGAGAAGTAGGTTCCACTAAAACAAGGATTGAAACTCTAGAATCCCTGCCCCTAGCAGACCAACTGCTAGGAGTTGAGAAGTAGGTTCCACTAAAACAAGGATTGAAACTCTAAAAACTTTCTTCCTACGGGGACTTTGTTTTGTTGTTGAGAAGTAGGTTCCACTAAAACAAGGATTGAAACCATCGAAAGAACTTCTTAAAAGAGAGAGAGAACTCCGTTGAGAAGTAGTTTCCACTAAAACAAGGATTGAAACTTTCTGCTGGTTTTGGCTTACCGCCAAAGAATACTGTTGAGAAGTAGTTTCCACTAAAACAAGGATTGAAACGCGACAATAACTAACTGAAAAAATGGCTCTATATATCGTTGAGAAGTAGTTTCCACTAAAACAAGGATAGGTTCATATGACCCTTCATTTCTCTAGTTATTGATTTTCAATATCTTTTTTATTTGTCTAGGGGTCATATGAACCAATAGTGGATTGAAACCCTCCAACTACAAAAGAGGCAGTATTTCGTATTGTGCAAGAATTTGCCTGGTAGATCGAAACCAAAAATGTTTAATATCTTGGAAAGCAATTACAATTTGTAATCTTCGTGTATTGGTATAAGCGGAGGTTTCATAGATAACACCAGAGGAGGACTATATGTCCTCTTCAAAAAATTTTACGGTTTTTCACGAGAGAAATAGAATTTCAGACGAAAATAGAATATATTTTTTTAAAGAGAGCTAAATTTAATGTCTTTTTTGAAGAATAAAACATTTATATTACTTATTATTCCATATGATCTTTTATATCCTTCAAATCCTTGCTTTCTCAAATTAGTCCTCCCGAAAGAGTTTACTGCTACAAGATAAATTAGTTCTCTTGAGCTCGGCTCACCTGATCTACTAACCCTAAAATTAGTCCTCTTGAGCGAGCGAAGCGAGCGAAAAGGACCGCGTACTCCCGAGGCGCAATTCGGGAGGCGCAACTCGGGTGGTGCAACTCGGGAAGCGCAGCATTTACATGTAAGGCGAGCATAGAGTGCATTAAAAGCCGACAAAAAGACAGGCACAGATAATAAATTAAAACCTGAATTTGACAGATTTAGCAGCTTAGTTCCCAAATATTAAGCGCATATGCAAAGTGCTGAAAGTATCTGAGACCAATGCATCACGATTTTGAAAATCTGCCACTAAAATCATCTGCTTAAACTAAAGCGCGGATTTCGATATCAATTGAAGTTTATACGCTTAAAAATGCGGAGTTTGGGTCACTAATTTGTATAGTATTTTTCTTCTGTCAATTTAAGATTAAAAGATTAAAAGAGGGATAGAAATGGCTGTATGGAAGGGAAAGAAAGTAGTCCTGCACACCACAATGGGTGATATCAGCATCGAGCTGTTTGAGGACATGCCAATTACGGCAGGAAACTTTGCAAAACTTGTAGACAAAGGCTTCTATGACGGCGTGATTTTTCACAGAATAATTGAGAAATTTATGATCCAGGGCGGGGACCCAACAGGAACTGGTATGGGCGGCCCTGGTTATGAGATCCCGGACGAGTTTACGAAACACAACCGGAATGACAAAGGCACAATTTCAATGGCAAATGCAGGCCCGAACACAGGCGGAAGCCAGTTCTTCATTAACCTTGTAAATAACAATTACCTTGACAAAATGCACCCTGTTTTCGGAAAAGTAGTCGAGGGCATGGATGTTGTCGAATCCATGGGGAAAGTAAAAACCGACCGGCAGGACCGCCCGAAAACCGAAGTAAAAATTATCAAGGCTGAACTGGTCTGAAGAAAACTAAAGTAAGGAACTATTGAAAGGATTTGGGAAGAGAAAGTCAATTTTCGGTCTCCGAAATAAGATCAGCTATGGAAGATCAAGTTCCGGGCGTTTTCCCAAAAATCCCAATCTTTTTTTCATTTTCTTAAAGTTTTTATTTCTTAAATTGCTTCATTTCAGGTTTTCTGCCACGCCGAAATCTCAAAGATTATTAACATGCCTGCAGATGCCGGAAAGGAATATATTGAGCAAGCTCTGATTTATGCCTGGAAGCAGAGATTAAAAGGGCTTACATTCTACAGGACAGCAGGCAGGCAGACAGACAGGAAGCAGACAGACAGCAGGCAGGAAGCAGACAGCAGGCAGCAGACAGGAAGCAGACAGACAGCAGGCAGGCAGACAGGAAGCAGACAGCAGACAGACAGCAAGCAGTTCTCAACGTGAAAAAGCCTAAAAACTGAACTTAACCTGACAGAGAGATTTTGAGTACCCGCTTTGCCACTAAGTACAAAATTAATAGTTTTATATAATATAAATATTTTGAGTATGTGTTAATATTATTAATAAGTGCTAAGTAAGTGTTATTATTTTTTTACAAAGTGTTATACTACTGAGATCTCTGTTATCTTACTAAAAATATATATACATTCGTACCACCTGAATATACATGATTGCTGCCTCTAAACACCACCTTGAATTGCTTACAGCATGTGTTATTTATGGTACAGTCGGAATTTTCATGGAATCACTTAATGAGATGTCTGTAGGCTCTATTATTTTCTACAGAGTCCTTTTCGGGCTCTCAGCAATACTATGTTATCTTGCAATTACCGGAAATTTAAGTCAGCTTGCCTTAAAGCGGAAGAAAAGGTATCTGCTTCTTCTGGGAATTCTATATGTTTTGCAGATGTTTTCCTATTATACTGCAATCCGCTATCTTGGTGCCTCTTCTGCTGTCCTTCTCCTGTATACTGATCCTATATACCTGACCTTCCTTGCACCTGTTCTTCTAGGAGAAAAAAATACCAAAAAAACTATTATTGCCCTTTTCCTGGGTCTTATAGGTGTCTTCTATGTAACAAGACCTGAAGGCGGCTTTGAACAGCTTGAATTTGGGAGCAATTATCTAAAAGGTGTGGTTTTTGGGCTTGCAGGTGGCCTTTTCAGCAGCGGTGTCATAATATCTGTCCGTTATCTAAGAAACGAGTACAATGGGCTTACACAGCTGGTCTGGCAGAGCGTCATCAGTCTGGTTTTCCTATCCCCTTTCGCAGCCTCCGTGCCAGGGCATGTGCTCAGCGAAAACATTTACACTCTCATGCTTTTCGGTGTCCTGATCACCGGTGTAGGTGCAGTATTATATATAAGAGGGGTTGCAGGTGTAAGTGCCATTACAGGCAGCATCCTTACCTTGCTTGAGCCTGTTTCCTGTATCTTTTTCGATTACACGGTCCTGGGAAGCCCGGTGCACAGTGGAATGCTTCTAGGTTCCTTTTTTATCCTTGCAGCAGCAGTCGTAATAAGCTTTGATAACTCTGTTTTACTGAGAAAACTTATCTTTAGGGAAAAAATAGACTCAAGCAAAAAAACACCCGGCTGGAAAAAAGAACTTTTAAGGCCGCAGGAAAAATAAATTCCCTTTTTTTGAAATATCTTCAGCAATTTATTTCTTAGATCTGCCAGTTCGGGGAAACTCTTTCAAGCCTTATTCAGAGACCATAAACAGGCAGCATCATTTACGGTAGCACAGGAGTTTTTCTGGACCGGGGTCAGGACTTGTCCGTAGAATCCGTTTTATCCTGCAGGCTTTTTTGGGCTTATGCATGATTTCCTTTTACCTGCTGTTGAGAAAAAACCTGGAGCAACTCAGGTCCGGCAGGAAGAAAAAATATCTTTTACTGCAGGGTTTCCTTACTTCGCTAACAGGCATGTGCTATTTCTCGGCTTTAACCGGAGTTTCAAAGATATTGAAAAACGCATATGAAATTCTTCGAATAACAGGCACAAAAAATGAAAGTACCTGGAAACACTTTCATGCTAAATAAAAGTTCTTGGCTACGACAAATCCAGGGCTAATAAAAAATTAATTAAGTTATCGACCTCACCTGATTCAAGTCTTGTTGTCGCCCAATATTGAATTGCTTTTCTGAGGCCTTGATAATTATTTATGTGATTTGTTATCTTCTTATAGGGGAGGTAAGCGTTTTACTGTGTTTTATTTTAGTTATTATCCTTTAGACCCTATAATCGCAAAAGTCTGCAATTTTTATTATAAGGACTAAAACTAACGTTGTGGCAATTTAATTTTTATATATTGTTTTTGGTATTATCCCTTCAAAAGATAAGGATTCAGAGTTTAATAGGTGATCAATAATTAAACCTTCTTACACTAAATCAGTTTAATATATCTCTATTTTGTATTAATCTATTTGGAATTGCTTGCCAACAAAATTAATTTTTCATTAAACCCTATATAAAAATACCTCTTGATATCGTTTTATGTATGAAAGTATAAACCAGGTTTAAGGAGCATCTTAATTAGCAAGAACATCCTTACTATAGAATATATTTTTCAGGCCGTCTCAAAACTCAATCTATTTCTACGATTAGACAATGAGATACGTTAACTTTAAAAAGAAGCCCACTTAAAATAGAGATATTTAGACATAAATTAACCTTGTAGTGGAAAAAAATTGACACTATTGTAGAATTAACTTTATTTTGAAACAGCCTGTTTTGTATATTTTTGTTTCACATGTATCATGTTATGTCTTCAGCTGTATCAATAGAACTCACGTTAACAACATTATTTTACTGGCGTGAAGATACTGTTAATAAAAGCTGAGAGGTTGAGCTATGGAAGCAATTAAAGAGTTCGGTTTCGATCCCATTTATGTGGATTTCCTGACAAAACTTGCCATTGCCTTTTTAATAGGGATCATGGTAGGTGTGGAAAGGGAACACAGGGGACTTGAGCATGAGATTTTTGCAGGTGTCAGGAGTTACAGCATAACCTGCATAACAGGCATGCTCGTCGCTCTAGTAAGCGAATCTGCAGGGGCCGGTTTCGTTTATGTATCCACGCTTTTCTTTGCAGCTATCTGTTCCATAGTCACCTATTCCAAGATTTTTCTTTTCAAGCGGATAGGAGTTACAAGTCCGATCTCTCTCTTCTTTATTTACGTGATGGGGGTCCTTGTTGGCTATGACTACGGCCTGTTTGCCATTATCTCTTCAATAGTTGTATCTTTCCTGCTGGTCCAGAAACAGCTCCTTCATAAGTTTGCAGGAAACCTGACAAAAGAAGAGATTTATAATGCCATACAGTTTCTGGCTGTCGCTTTCATACTTTACCCTGTAATGCCGGAAAAACCGTTCTTCGGGCTTGTCAATCTTAGATATGCAATTCTTATTGTAATTCTTGTTTCCCTGATCAGCTTTTCAAGTTATGTCCTTCTAAGAAAATTCGGGCCAAAACGAGGCCTTTACTATTCCGGCTTTCTCGGGGGCTTTATTAATAGTGAAGCTACTACAGGAGCTCTTGCAGTGCTCTCAAAAAGAGCAGAGGAAATGGCTGATCCAGTCCTTACAGGGGTTCTGCTCTGCAATACTTCCATGCTAATTCGAAATCTTATACTGGCATTAATAATTGACCCTACAGGCCAGATAACTCTGCTTATGCTTCCCCCCCAGCTCGTACTCATAATAGTCTCCACGCTAATAGCTTTCAGTCACAGTAAGAAATACTGCCCGATAGACAGGGGAGAACTTAAGATCCAATCTCCTTTCTCACTTGGTCCGGCATTTAAATTCGGCATTGCTTTTACCCTGATTCTCATAATAGGAAGCTTAGCCTATAGCGCTGCAGGCACTACTGGAATATATTTAACTGCTCTTGGGGCTCTTGTTAGCAGCTCTGGAGTAATAGCCTCCGTAACCCTCCTTGCTGTAAGTGGAAATATATCCTACGAAATCGCAGCAAATACTGCAATACTTGCAAGCCTCATAAGTACTGTGAATAAAATTCTGCTTTCAAAGATTTCAGGTTCTCCAAGCCTTTTTTCCCTTGTAAAAAAAGACTTCGGAATTATTGCAATAACCGGGACCGTTGCTCTGATTTTGTGGAATATCCTGTGAGAAAAAACAATATTACAGGTTGTCTCAAAACTCAAAGCATTTCTACAATTGGATAATGAAATACGTTAATTTTAAAAACAAACCCACTTAAAATAAAGAAATTTAGACATAAATTAATCTTGTAGTGGAAAAAATTGACAGTATTTGACAGTATTGTAGAATTAACTTTATTTTTGAGACAGCCTGTATTTTGCTGGATTTTTTTTTTCTTTTTCCATTTGCCCTTAACCAATAAGCTTCCCCAGGAAATAACCGGGCTTCGCATCCATAATCTCCACCTGAGCATATTGACCGAGCTTGAGATCTGAGCCGCTTATCACAACCGGACGGTAAGAGTCTGTACGCGTGAGGGCGTCACCAATCTCCGTGTATCTAGAGACAAAAACCCTGCCCTTCCATCCAATCATTTCCTGCTTGGATTTGAGCTTTATCTGCTCACACAATTTGTGCAGCTCATGTGAACGCTGCGCAGGAATCCGGGAATCGAGATTCCGAAAAGAAAACGCTTTAGTGTGCGGGCGGGGTGAGTATCTGGAAATATTGACTTTTTCAGGACGGTATTTCTTTACCCACTCCAGGGTTTCTTCAAAGTCCTCATCGCTTTCATCGCAGAAGCCAACAATTATGTCGGTAAAGAGGGAGAAGTCTTCAAAGCGAGCGCGGAATTTCGTAATAATTTCATCCACAGCGTCCATTTTATGCATGCGGTTCATTTTTTTAAGGATATGATGAGAAGCGGACTGAATCGGGAGATGGAGAAGTTTGAAAATTTTATCTGAGTCGAAAGCATCCACCAGTTCGTCCAGGATAGGGAGGACAGAGAAGGGGTTCATCATGCCGACCCTTACCTTAAAATCGCCAGGAATTTCCGAGATCATGCACAGGAGATCAGGGAGTTTGATTCCTGTGTCCATACCATACTGGCTGTCGTCCTGGGAAGTAAGCCAGATTTCCCGGCAGCCGTCTGCAACTGCGGAGCGGATATCTTCTACGATTTCCTGTGGAGGAAAAGAACGGAGCTTACCTCTTGCATGCTTTACGATACAATATGAGCAGGCGAAATTACAGCCCTGGGAGATCTGGCAGATATGAATATTGGGGTTTGAGCGCTTGCGTGGGACATTAAGGAAACCCAGGGGTTCGGAAGTCCTCACTTCCAGACGTTCCCCTCCGGTAAGCCCGGCCTTATTTCTTTCTTCAATTGAGGAAAGAAGGTCATCCAGATGGGAAATCGAATTTATACCAAGGATATGGGCTTCGGGATTTGCATGCAGGATATCTTCAAGCTGGACTTCAGGCATGCAGCCGGAAACAATCACCTGTACACCTTTCTCACCCATACTGCGAATTTTATAGAGAATTTTTTGTTCTGTTGTATATTTCACAGTACAGGAGTTGCAGATATAGACCTCTGCCTGCCCTGCAGTTTCAGGGCTCAATAATTCGTGACCGAGCCTCTCAACGCTTGCTTTCATGATCTCGGCTGATGCCTGACTTGCAGAACAGCCAAAACTCTCAAGATAAATCTTCATATTCTGCCTTCACACTTAACCTGACACTTTAACGTGATAACCTGATACTTTAAAGAAATACTTTATTGTCTCTCAATGATATTTTAAATCGACACTTTACCTGCGGTCCGAATTTGTGCCCTGAGTCGTACAACGACTCGAAATTTTACATTTTGCCCTGATATTTATCTGATATTTATAATTAACCTGGATTCCGCGGGGCAGTGTGCCTAATTTTCTGTAAAATTCTCTATACCCTTTTCCTCTTGTTTTTTGATTAAGGTTCCATCATTAAATACTTACCAGTAAAAGATTATGAAATAATGGTTCCTTATAACATGAAATCGAAAAGAAAAAAATCGGAGGAAAAATAATGGGCGTTAGAGAAGAAGTCCATGAACAGATTCTGGAAATTCTCAAAGGTGCAAAATTTCCAATCAACATGCTGGAAGAATTAATTTCTGCTTTACCCGAGGGAATGGACACTACATGCATGATAGGGGATGTTGAAGTCACCGCTGCAGATGCAAAAAGTTTGATTACTGAAAAGGATTTTCCTTTCAAGGACGCAAAACAGCTGGCAGATTTAATGGTTGAAAGAGCAGGGCTGTAAACCTCCTATCTTTATTCCTCTCAAATTGTCTTTTATCTACCCTTTACCCAAACTTTTTATTTTGGAAATTATCTTTATACTTAAAATTTAAAACCAGTTAGGGAGGCAGTTCACAGGCAGACGATTGTAATAAATAGTTTAAAGGAAATACTTGACTCCTATTTTAGTATCATATTTATAACGCAAAAATATCTGAAAAATAAAACGGTTCGGAAAAGGTAAATTTTTCATGAAGAAAAAATATTAAGTCCTTTAGAACCGATCAAGTGTCCAGCGTCAATTTGCAATCACTAGGATGTATGATTATGATCAGGATTTCCAATCTGGTAAAAGATTATGAGCTGGGTTCCGAAAAAAGAAGGGTTTTGGACCATATCGACCTCACGGTGGAGGACGGAGAGATCCTCGGAATTACAGGTCGAAGCGGAAGCGGGAAATCGACCCTGCTCCGTATTATCCGGGGAGTTGAGCCCTTCGATGAAGGAACTGTGGAAGTAGATGGAGAAACTGTGACCCCTGAATCAGGGATGGAAGGAGAACTATTCCTGAAAAGTGTAACTGCAATACACCTCCAGCGGAATTTCGGGCTTTGGAATGGGCCTGCAATAGAAAACATCATAAGGAAACTGAATTACCTTAGAATAGGGCATGAAGCCCTTCCGAGCAGTGAGACTGGTGATTATAAAGAGCTCTTTGCCAGGGCTATGGAGTATATGAAACTTGTGGGCCTGGAACACAAAGCCCTTCACTCTACCAATCTCCTTAGCGGAGGGGAAAAGCAAAGGGTCGTAATGGCAAGGCAGCTTGCAGCAAAACCTAAAGTCCTTCTACTGGACGAGCCTGTAACAATGACAGGCCCGGATACGAAACAGGAAATCCTTGATGTGATTAAGAGCCTGAAAGAGAAACTTAATATCCCGATTATAGTGGTCTCCCACCTTCCTGAAATCCATACTTATCTCGCAGACAGGCTTATCTTCCTTGAAAACGGAAAAATAGCAGCCGATGGCGAACCTGCCTGGGTACTTAAAAACTTCCTGAAAGACATGAAAGCAAGGGAAGAACTTTCAGAACCAGGGAATAAAGAAGTCTGCATTAAAGTAAGAGATGTCTCAAAACGTTATTCTCTTATCCGAATGGGAGAAGTCCTCAATATCAAAAACTTCTCTCTGGACGTTTATAAAGGAGAAATTCTGGCGCTAATAGGGCCCTCAGGGGCCGGAAAAACGACAATAATGAAGCTGATGGAAGGGCTGGTCAAACCGAAAAGCGGGTCTGTTGAGTATCTCTGCAAGGACGACTGGGTGGATGTCACTGAGTACAGCAAGAAGCGTATGGAGCTCAGGCGGATTATGAGTATTATGAACCAGGAATTCTCAATGTCCGTAAACTCAACTGTAAGAGACCAGATCCGCTTCAGGCTGAGCATGAAAAAACAGGGTGCAATCGAATACGCAAGAAATAAAGCCAGAGAAATGGGACTTTCGGAGGAGACTCTGGATAATCTTTACCGCCTGCCCGATATGCCTGAAGAGGAAAAGACTGTCGTACTCAGGGAACTGAACCTCAGTGACACAGTTTACTTCGACCTCTTCCCGGCTATTCCAGTAACCGATGTTGATACCTATGCAGAGCCGGTTTTTGAGGCCCTTGACCTGTCAATGGAAGTCCTTGACAAAACTCCCTACCAGATAAGCGGAGGAGAACATGTCAGAGCTTTTATTGCCCTGAGCCTTGCAACCTCTCCTGAATACCTTATGCTTGACGAGCCTTTTGGAGACCTTGACCCCGTAACACTGAGAGATGTAACAAATTCGTTAAAAAGGATTAACGAACGTTTCGGCACGACCATTGTACTCGTAAGCCACCATATGGACTTTGTCAGGGAAGTCGCCCATAGGGCTGTATTAATCGAAAACGGAGCTATTGTAATGGACGGAAAGCCTGTTGAAGTATGTCAGGAACTGATTAACAGGAGCAATGCACCTTACATGGAACACGGCTTAGAAGACCTCTTTGAAGGCAACATGGAAAGCCAGTAATTTGAGAGTCTGCTAAAGACTCTCTTTCTGATTTTATTTGCGCATTGTCAACGGAGTTTATCTATTATCGACTAAATAAAACGCATATGAAGTTCTTCGAATAACAGGCACAAAAAATGAAAGTACCTAGAAGCACTTTCATGCTAAAATAAGATAATGTAAAAAGCCATCCGATATTACTTTTCTTCATTATAAAATCTATTAATAAGCCTGTCCCATTCTCCATTTCCGAACTTTATGTACAGGCTTGGAGGCAGGATTGGCTTTTCAAGTTCTGAAACTGTTTTTTCCGACAGCGCCTGATTTTCTACAACCTCTTTAGCGGCAGATATGAGCATTTTTTTTATATTTTCCATCAGAGGCTTCAGCATGATATTTTTCTGGCTTCTGAAAATTTCCCCCTGCAGTATCAGATATTCTTCTCAACAAGGATAATATTTTCAGTTTCTGCCCCGGCTTCTTCTGCACCATTCAGGAATTCTTAAACCCATAATAAAGGTCTTTCCTTCCCTGCATTTATGGCTCCCGCTGAAAACTGTTACTTTCATATAACAACCCCCGTTGCCCCATGAAATCTAAAACAGGTGAGCCGCTTTTCCTTTGTCTCTTCTCTACCTATTACTTTTACATCTGTCCTCATTAAAATTCTGACTGAATTTTTTCCAACATGCCAGGCTTTAGCAAGAGGCTCGCCGATTCCCTGCAACTTCCAAACATTACAAATTCGCATATTTCTTATATATGCTGATGTAATATAATAGAAAATATAAGCATATGTATTAAATATTGGAAGTTAAAAAGAAATAAATGATTAAAACGATATATTGTCCTGTAAATTTTAGAAATATTTACCAAAAACTTTAAGCCAGATTTAGAGCGCGGGAAGTTGTCCTAGATATCCCGCAGCCTCTGTTTAATGCCCCACTTAAACCTGGATTGTGCGCTGAATATGCACTATTTGTAAATACATGGAGGGGGAAAGATCCTGATGAAAAATACCGACAAATACCCCGAGTTTTTTTCAAGCATTCCACAGAGCTCCCAGCTCTCTGCTGTATATAGTAATACCGAAGAACTGACAGAACTACTTGTTGCCTATTTTAAACAGGGGATTGAGCATGGTGAGTGCTGCCTCTGGACTGTTAAGGATGCACAGGAAGTCGAAAAGGCAAAAAATGAACTTGAGAAAGCAGGTGTGAATGTCGGGGAGTATCTAACTTCATCCCAATTAGAAATCATTACAATCGGCACACTTTCAAAAAATATCCCGCTGTTTGAATCAGCAGTAAAAGAAATCATGGAAAAAAGGTGTGAAAAGGCCTTTTCTGAAGGATTACCTGGTTTTAGAATGAATGTTGATATTACTAGAACAGAAAGCTCCCTCATTCCCGATCATGAAAGGCTAGAAGAATGCCTTAGAGAAATCAATCCGGATAACAGAAGAAAACTTACATATCTCTGTACTTTTCCTCTCGGCGAATTATCAGGCAGTGAACTTTTTGAGCTGGTTGAGGAAAATGGTATTATCGTTAAAAGAGGAGAAAAATGGAAATATCTGGTGCACACGTGCAATGGAAACGGGCAAAAAGATCTTGATACAACTCTTCTCAAAGCAAAAAAAGACGCTGAAGCCACAAATAGGGCAAAGAACAGTTTCATAATGAATATGAGCCATGAGCTCCGGACCCCACTCAATTCAGTTATAGGTTTTTCTGACCTGCTGCTGGAAGGAGCTTTCGGGCCCTTGAATACAAAGCAATCAAAGTATGTTAATAATATACTGTTAAGCGGAAAAAGTCTGCTTGAGATCATTAATAATTTGCTTGATATCTCAAGACTTGAAGCTGGAGAAAAGACCCTCAAATACCAGGATGTGGATATTGCAAGCCTCATAGGAGAGGTAAGAATAAGCCTCCTTTCGCCTGCTTCGGTCAAGAAGATTAGTGTCGAACTTAAGATAGATCCCTCTGTAGGAATTGTTCAGGCTGATATTACAAAACTCAGGCAGATCCTGTATAACCTGCTCAGCAACGCCATAAAATTTACTCCTGTGAAAGGGAAGGTCGCTATCGGTGCCTGCAAAAAGGAAGGAGTTCTTGAGGTTAAAGTCTCGGACAATGGGATAGGGCTTTCAAAAGAGATCCACGAGAAGATATTCATGCCTTTTACACAGGGAGATTCTTCTGCATCCCGAGGATATGGCGGAGCCGGTCTTGGGTTATTTATTGCCAAAAACTTTGTAGATCTTCATGGTGGGAAGTTATGGGTGGACTCAGAACCAGGAAAAGGAAGTACGTTTACCTTCACTATTCCGGCAAAATCGGAGAATGCCCCTGCCCAGGATAACGAAACAAAAAAAGCGAAATCGTCTCCGAAAGGAAAAAATTGAAAAAAACGGATTCATCAACTGAAAATAAAAATTGAAAAGAGATAGCAACCTGCTTGAAAAGGAAATTTAAGGATTGGTGCAAATTTAATTTCAAAGACTATTTCAACCATTCCTAATGTTATAAACCATATCTAAACCATATCTAAACCATATCAAACCATAACTTAAACTATAATTTAAAACTTCCTGAATATATAAAATTGAATTAAACAGGACAGAATAATAAATGGTCAAAGCAAAGATCGCAGTAAATGGTTACGGAACCATAGGAAAAAGAGTTGCAGATGCCGTACAGGCTCAGGATGATATGAAGATCATAGGGGTTTCGAAGACAAAACCTAACTATGAGGCTGCAGTAGCTCAGCAGCTTGGGTATGACATATATGCTCCTGCCGCCAATCTTGGGGCCTTTGAAAAAGCAGGAATACCTGCTGCTGGAAGCATTGAGGAAATGGTGGAGAAATCCGACCTGGTTGTGGACTGCACTCCAGGGGGGATTGGGGAAGAAAACAAATCCCTGTATGAAAAAGCCGGGGTAAAGGCCATCTGGCAGGGCGGTGAGGATCATGAACTTGCCGGTTACTCTTTTAATACAGTTTCAAATTACGAAGGGGCACTGGGCCTTGATTTCGTAAGGGTTGTTTCCTGCAATACCACAGGGCTCTGCAGGGTCATCTATCCAATAGACAAAGCCTTTGGGGTAAATAAAGTCAGGGTAACCCTTGCCAGGAGGGCTGTAGATCCCAATGATATTAAGAAGGGGCCAATTAACGCAATCGTGCCTGACCCTATAAAACTACCCTCTCATCACGGCCCTGATGTGAAGACTGTTATTCCTCATATAAATATTACCTCAACTGCCATGAAAATTCCTACAACCCTCATGCACCTGCATGCGGTGAACATGGAGCTTAATAAAGAGTGCACTGCCGAAGATGTAAGGAAAGTGCTCGGTTCACAGTCCAGAGTCCGTTTCATAGGGCAGGGCATATCTTCCACAGCTGAAATAATGGAATTTGCAAGGGACATTAAGCGCCCAAGAAATGATATGTGGGAGAACTGTATCTGGTCTGACTCTATCACCATAAACGAAGGAGAACTCTACTTCTTCCAGGCAATTCACCAGGAATCCATTGTGGTTCCGGAAAATGTGGACGCTATCCGCGCAATGATGGAACTTGAGAGTGACGGCGCAAAATCAATCCTGAAAACAGATAAAGCCCTTGGGCTCTAAACCCATTCCAGGGCTTATATTTTCAGTGTACTCAAATGAATTTTCTGAGATGAATCTTCAGTGGCTGTCTGAATTCTGATTTCTAAGCCTCGTTTTCCAAAATCCGGGCTATCTAAAAGGTAACTCTGAGATAAGAAGGACCCGACCCTCATATGACCTTAGATTCAAACTTATTAAAGTTGTGCCAGATGGCTTTTAAGGCTGCATACGATGCAACCATTGACCTTGTGGGCACTGATTCGGCAAGCAGCTTCATACGCATGGGAGCTGACGGGACGCCGACTACCAGTATAGACCAGGCAGCAGAAGATGCTATAGTTGAGGTGCTTAAAGCCGACGGCAGATCCATGAGGATACTCAGCGAAGAGTTTGGAGAACTCTTTATCGGGGATTCACCTGAATTTACGGTTGTGCTTGACCCTCTCGACGGGTCATACAATGCTTCTGCGGGAATTCCATTCTACAATGTTTCAATTGCTTTTACTTCTCATGACCTCTCAGACCTGAGGTTCGGGTACGTAAGTAACCTTGCGCTAAAAGAAGAGTTCTATGCAGAAGCTGGAAAAGGAGCGTATCTTAACGGAAATAAAATTAAACCCTCTCCTAATTCGGATCTGGATAAGCTCTATATCAGCTTATACGGCTACAGGAATGATACGGAAAGGACACTGAAAATAAGCAGCAATGTCAGGCACGTCAGGCTCTTAGGGAGCGTGGCGCTTGAGCTCTGTTATGTAGCTTCGGGCAGGCTTGATGCCTTTGTTGACGTCAGAAAAGCCCTGCGTGTAACCGATGTGGCAGCGGGGCAGCTTATCCTTGAAGAAGCAGGAGGGTGTGTTACTGATGGACATGGAAATATCCTGAGGCTTCCTGATAATGTTGCCGCCAGAGTGGAGATGGTCGCATCTAACGGACAGGTGCATAAAAAACTATTAAGTTTACTTTCAAGGGGATAATTTGGCAATCAAGAAGATAGGAATCGCATCGCGCTGCGATAGGCCTGAAGTACTTCAGATGGTAAGGAACATTATCGCAAACTTCCATTCAAAGGTGAAGATCTATGTCTCTACTGCCACAGCTGATGTTTTGGGCATTGACGGGACTCCTGTAGAAAAAATGAGGGACGAAGGAGTCGAACTCATTATAACTGTGGGAGGCGATGGGACAGTCCTCAGAAATATTGCCAAAATGAAAGATCCTCTCCCTATACTGGGAATTAATATGGGTACTCTCGGCTTTCTCGTAGTTGTGGAGCCTGAAGATGCAATTGAGACTATAGAAGAAGTGCTCTACGGTTTTTCGTATATAGAAAGGATGCGCATGGATGTCTTTCTCAATAAGGAAATGCTTGAAACAGCTACAAATGAGATTGCTGTAATGTCTGCAAAACCCGCAAAAATTATCCAGTTAGAAGTCCATGTCAATGAGTGTCTTCTTGATAAGATGCGCGCGGATGGTGTGATTTTTGCAACCCCTACAGGCTCGACCGCATATGCAATGAGCGCAGGGGGCCCTATTATAAATCCGAGGATAAATGTAATTGTTGTGGTTCCTGTTGCCCCTTTCAAACTCTCTTCAAGGCCCTGGGTAATTCCTTCGGACAGCGAAATCACGATAAAACTGTCAAACAATGAAAAAGAGGCTGTAATTGCAATTGACGGACAGAAATCTTACAGGATCAAACCTGGTGATGTTGTCAAATTAAGGAAATCAAAGTATCCTGCACGTTTTGTCAGAATTTCAGATACCTGCTTTTATGAAAGGGTTCAGCGGAAACTTTCCTGAAAAATCCTTATTTATCTTTATTGTCTTATTTTCTTTTATTTTGAAAAGGCTGGACATCCTTATGGAGTCTCATTCTGAAAATATGTAATTTTACCGCCTCGGAAACTCTTTTCCTCCGAGGAAAACATTTATACACATGTAGGTAAAGCTAATGCTAATCTTGATAAACATAAGATTTTTTGACATTTAATGGCGTTTTAGCTTCATAGTTCTTAACCAGACCTTTGAGTTATTTTTCAGGGCTATTAATACAAATCATTAAAAGTAATTATGAACTTCTTCAAATAATAAAATCACGGGAAACATTAACCATGTCAGAGAGCGAGCAGTACTCCAGAAACACACTTATGGATTTCATTAAATATCGCCCCCTCGATATTGAAATTTGTGACGTAACTCTTCGCGATGGGGAACAAACCCCTGGCGTTTTGTTTTCGAAAGAACAGAAACTGGCAATGGCCAGTGAACTTGATTCCATAGGTGTTGAGGTTATAGAAGCCGGCTTTCCGGTAGTTTCCGCATACGAAAAAGATATTGTAAAGGCAATCGCAAACCAGGGCTTTAATTCGAGGATATGCTGTCTCTCAAGAGCAGTAAAGGGGGATGTGGATTCTGCCCTTGAATGTGATGTTGATATCGTGAGCATTTTCATTGCAATGTCCGACATGCACCTCAAGTATAAGTACCACAGAAGTCTTGAGGATATGCTCGGCTGCGCTAAGGAGGCCATAGAATATGCAAGTGATCACGGTTTAAAAGTTCGTTTTGCAGCGGAGGATGCAAGCCGTACCCCGATTGACCGCCTCAAGCAGGCTTTCAAGGAAGTTGAAACCGAATACAAAGTGCAGTACGTAAGCATTGCAGATACAATTGGCATCCTGAATCCTGCTACAACCTACTATCTTGTAAATGAGATATTCAGGTCCGTAAACACTTCTATATGTATCCACTGCCACGATGACCTTGGCATGGCTACAGCCAATACCCTTGCGGCCGCAGAAGCTGGAGCAAAGCAGCTCCATACGACAGTTAATGCTATAGGAGAAAGGGCAGGAAACGCTTCCTTAGAAGAGGTTCTGGTCGCCCTCAGGGTTCAGTACGGTATAGACCGCTATGATACTACCAGGCTTACCTCTCTTTCCAGAATGGTTTCGGAATATTCGGGAATTACTCCTCCGGTAAACAAAGCCGTTGTTGGACAGAACACTTTCACGCACGAGTCCGGAATCCATGTAGCTGCAATTCTGGAAGAGCCGCGTACCTACGAACTTTTCCTCCCCGAGATGGTGGGCGGAAAACGCAACCTTGTTGTCGGAAAGCACACAGGCACAAAAGCCCTAAAAGGCATCATCAACAGCATAGGCTTCTGCCTTGAACGGGAAGAGCTATGTGCACTGATTGAAAAAGTCAAGGTCTGCACTGAAGAAAAGCGTAAAAGCATCTCCCAGGACCAGCTTGAAAAGCTGATTGCTCAGGTAAAACAGGAACAGAAAGTTCCAGTGAGCGACAAAGAGAAGCTTTCTATATAAAAGCCCTGACTTTTATATAAAAGTCATCTTCTCTTTTTCTCTGATTTAAATTTTTTCAGTTATCTTTTCTCCTCTGGATTTTTATCTTGCAGGTGCAAGCTCTTTTACTTGTGGTTTTGGCAGAAGGTTTTACGGCAAATAAACATGCAAGTGCAAACAGAGCAATTGTAGAGCCTATGTTCAGGAAAGGAGTAGATGGAGTACTTTTCGACGCAGGATTGTCTAGAGTCCAGTGCCTGATGTCCTCAACAGTATTCCCCTCTACAGCAAAACACTCCCGAGTCCCGTTTTGTTCATATGTGAAAACCCAGATTTCTCCATTTATCTCTGAGGAAATTTCTATCGCCTTCAATTCTCCAGGATCTATCCCTGCTTCAAAAGCATTTTTTTCGGCCAGTTCAATTGCCCTGTCTTTTGAGCGGACAGGACCTGAGAGGAGAAACTCCGGTTGTTCAAATTTTACGTATTCATATGCCCCTGTGCTATGTTCAACCCCCCTGCCAAAGCTCCAGCTTTCGTTGCTTAAACTTATTTGCACTTTATAGGGACCGTTTAATTCGTTCTTACGAATTCTGCCTCCTTCAAAATTAAGGGTTACAGTACTGGTTTTTTCATCCAGGTAGGTAGAATTTGTTGCGTGGTTAAGCATACGAAACTCGTGGGTTCTTGAGCCATTACTCTCATTAAAACCCAGGTCTACGCTCAGGTCTCCAGTAAAATAATAATTGGAAGACACGTTACTTTGAGCGTTAAATTTAACCACCAGATAGTCATACAACCCGTCCCCGTCCATGTCCAGCCCGTAATCTGAAACCGGCCCAAGGATTTGTACAGGCACTTGAGGATTTTTTACCTTATCAGGGTCAAGATCCGCCACAGCAGTATTTACCGAGGCAAAAAGCACCACCAGTAAAAGGCCAATATGAAAGAATATCCGCTTTTTGTTCTCAATCGAGAGGTATCTTCTCGAATTCATTATTACATGCTCCAGTTCTAAGCCATTTCCAGTTCAAATTTTCAACTAAAAATTAAAATGAAAATAAAAAATTTAGGGTTAAAATATAATAAATTGAGGCTTTGCTATTTTTCTTTAAATTACTCATTTTTCCTAAATAAGTATCGAAAAATATCTCTTTGCCAAAACATTTAATATTTTTCTTCTAAATATAATTAAAGGATTAATAGTAAGGATTATATCTAATTAAATCTATTTTAAGTTGCTAATTTCTAAACAAACCATAAAAAGGTATAATACATGATATAAATTATTTGTAAGGGATATAAGTATTTTTTGCTACAACTGGGTGATTTTTTAGAGATTAGAAAAATAATAGTTCTAAGCCTGAAAAGTGTTGAAGATAGAAAAAAATATGAAAATATATTTGGAAAAAAAGCAGAAGACAAAAAGGAGCTTTTAGAAAGTTGAATATCTGAGTAAGTAAAAGTATTTTTTTAAAAAAAAGAGAATTTAATGCGTTTAATTTAATTTTATAGCATTAATAGCCAAATTGGCAAAGGCTCAATTAAAAAATGTTTTTCAGGGCTTTAAGCCCTGTATGTTGAAACCCACTCAGGCCTTTCCGGCGGTTTTGCCTTCAGCATTTCCCTCCATTTTTCATCTGTCAGGCGTTCAGACATGGATTGCTTGAACTCGTAATGGCTCATAACGGGGCCTGCAGCCAGGAAAATCCTGCCATCAGGGGTCATGTAAGCCACAATTAGTATGTCTACGTACCCTGTCCCTTCCTCAAGCACCTGTTCGTTATTCGGTTCGGTGTGGACATCTGCAACGAGGGTAGTCTTCATTGTTTCTTCATCGGAGCTCATTTTAATGATTTCTCCAAACTTGAAAATATAATATTTGTCCTCTTCTGTCAGTTCCTCATTTTCAAGTTCCTTTTCGGAAATCTCAATGAGCTTTTCCAGGTTCCTCTCAAAGCTTTCAAAGTTTCTTCCAGTATCTTCATCAAGCGCATCCATTTCTTCAATCCCGTCTGCAGTCATCCGGGTAAGAGCAAGCAGCCGGTTATAAAATTCAGGGACAGGCTCCACAAACCCAATGGAATTATCTCCAAACACAGGCATCGAAACATTCATCCCATAGCTTTGCTTGGCATAGAGAATTGTATCGTGCCTGAGTTCGGTCCAGGAAGCAAGAGAAGTACTCAGTTCTTTATCCTGCCAGGCTTCAGTCTGCATAAAGGTGGGATAGCCTTTACCATAGTCATTCAGGAGTGGTTTGAGAGAAAATAACCATGACCAGTAGAGGTTTCTGTTCCAGTCGGCTGTACTGAAATTCGAAAACTCAGAACTCAGTTCGCTATACTGGATACTGTAATTCTTATAACTGGAATCGTTCAGTTCGTCAAGCCAGTAAACAGCCCTCTCAGATCCCATGAGAGCCATTGCATCAAGCCCACGCGGGAAACCCCTATTGTTCCCGTATTCGGAATATATATATGTAAAAGGCACCTGTTCCTGACTTCCGGTGTAATCTTTAGTATAGGGGCCAGTGAGCCTGGAAAAGATGTAAGAGTCTGGGATAAAACGCTGCCCCATAAACCTGAAGCCTTTCGTATCCTCAAGAAGTTCATCGGCCTGCTCAGCCGTCAGAATTGGCTCATGGGTTCCGCTTCCTGTCCCTCCATAGATCTCCGGGCTCCGGTATCCTGCAAGCTCTATTTTTAGCTCTTCCATCATTTTTGTGTTAAAATTCTTTGATCCGTTCCCGAATACTGTCCCCATTGCTTCCATATATTCATAAGGCCCAAGATCATCAGAGGCACCGACATAAAAAGCAGTGATTGCATAAATCCGGCCCCATTTCTTAAAAAGATCTGGATTAGATTCAAGCCAGGAGCTAATCAGG
The DNA here is from genome assembly GCA_030054735.1 of Methanobacteriota archaeon. Taxonomy (GTDB): domain Archaea; phylum Halobacteriota; class Methanosarcinia; order Methanosarcinales; family Methanosarcinaceae; genus Methanosarcina. Next base: position 44,087 of record JASGVX010000143.1, read on the forward strand.
CTTGCCTGGATGGTCTGGATGCGGGCTTCTTTTTCAGGGTCTTCTGCCTCGATTAATTTTCCTTTAAGAAGCATGCTCATCCTGCCGTGCCACATGAAGGCTTTGAAGTAATTTTGCAATTTTTCGGAGCTGCTGTAGTGGCCTCTTGGCAGATACTGGGAATAGTCTTCATTGTACAGGAAAATCGGAGAGACAGAAAAGCTTTCGTGTGCTTCTATTAGAGCAAGTTCGGCTTTAACGTCATTATTTACAAAAGAAGGAATTTCAAACTGATATTTAATCTGCTCTTCTTTAGGCTGGAGCAGGCTCAGTGCAAGAGCAAAGTAAGCTGCGTTTCTTCTTGCAGCTTCCTTTTCCTCTCCTGATACGCTCCTGTATTTTTCAACTGAAGCATCAAGCAGGGTCTTGTCAAGTTCCCACAAAAGGTCGTACAGTTCATTTTGCTCTACCTGGCTCATACTGTCGTCAAACTGGACATGGTAGAGGTGGAGAAGGGTATCCGAAGTTATAAAAATCTGCTTCCCTCCGTTTCCAAGCCTGCTATACATAGCAGTGATATCTTCTTCTTCCGGATTGTAAGGGTTGGAAATTAGCACAAATCCGTTCTCTTTCAGCTTTTTAAGAGCTGCCTCATCTGTCAAAAAACTCTGTGAAAACTCTTCGTAGTTTGAGACCTCTGATTCTTTGAGGGGCAGTTCATACTGGGGCGTTTTCAGTTCTATATCAAGGGCTTCAAGCCTGTAGTTACCTGCAAGAGACGAAATTCCTGTTTCAAAATCAGAAAGGTTTAGTTCTTCGGTTTTCAGATGACCAGTCGAAGAGCTTTCATTACCCACTTCATCTGTATTTTCATTCCCATTTTCCACACCTAATGTGGGACTTTGCTTAAGGCATCCTCCTGTAAAAAGGAAGGCCAGTAAAATAAGAAATATTAAAAGAGTTACAAATGCATTAATTCTATTTTTCATTCTTTCATCCCGGCTGCTTTGCATCAATATCGTATTAGAGCGTTGTTCTCCCAGATAAGTGGGGTTTGCCTTCCAGGTCTACAGGTTCAGTTGTAAGGTTCAAAATCCGATCAAATATTTCAAACTATTCAAAATCCCGTTAAGTAAAATCCAGATAAAACGCATATGAAATTCTTCGAATAACAGGCACAAAAAATGAAAGTACCTGAAAGCACTTTCATGCTAAAATAGATGTGCTGGTCAGATATCAAAACTAACCTTTAATACTTCACACTGTGGCATATTTGTAATTTCTACACCCTCAGGTGTCCCTATAATTTCCATGCTATCAAATTCATTTGAACCGCAGAGCACATCCTGGTTCGGGTGCGTGCCTGGTGTTATACTGCAGCTCAGGACAGTCTTTTTACCTGCCGATACCACGATTGGAAGCCTTGGCGATGCAGGATGGTTTTTTGGAAGAACTATTAATGGTGACCTGATTTCCCGAATCATGAAGAGAACGCATTTAAGCCCCTTCTCAGTTTTTTTATCCACAGAAAGTGCAGAAGCAACAATCAGGTCATGGGGTTCCAGTCCGAGTACGATCTCTTCGCTTTCAGTTTCCAGAAAAAACTGTCCACTCAGACCTGCTTTCACAATAGCCACTATTCCTGCCGTGCCGCGCAGGAGAAGCATTTCACTTTCGTCCAGTAAAATGTCTTTAGATGTTGTCGGTTTTTTCATGTTAAAAATAAGTATCTAAAAAATCCAGCTGATTATCAGGGTTCTTATCAGGATTCTGCGACATTACCTGACTGGCAGGAAGGGCACTTTACATTCTTGCCAATGCCTTTGAATTTATTCCCACAGTTCTTGCAAACATAATTTTTAACCGGTAATTTTCCTTCCAGGTCCAGATCAAAAGCATCTCCAACACTACACATTATCATTATCTCCTTAGTTTTGTCAAGTGGTTTTCTCTAATAATATAAACTACATATTCTTACTCTTACTTCTCCAATTAATAACTTTCCATCCCGAATTGCGTTTCGGCACCCGAATTGTGTTTCGGCACCCGAATTGCGATTCGGGAGCCCGCCGTCCTTTTCGCTCGCACCGCGTCGCTCAAGAGGACTAATTTAGGGGTTTAGAGTAGTGAGCTAAATTCAAGGGAAAAAAGTGATAAATTATAGATAACTTCGACCAGTACAACCTGATTCGTTTTTTCAGGTCTCTATTGTCACGTTCGATGCAGGAGAGCGGGCTTTCTCAAAAACAAAAAAGAATAAAGAAGAAAAACAAAGTATAAAATCTGCTTAAATATACTCACATATGTTTATGAGAAATTGAGAGTCCAAAAAAACAGAAAAGACTAATAAAGTGAAAACGAAAAAATTATATTTTACCTGAAAACACTTTTTCAACATGCCTTTTACTGCATTTTGCTTTTTACTGTATTTTCAAACTTCTTCTTTCTACTTCGTTTTGTGCATGGCCGCCAGACAAGCTGGCGGAGGTGTTAGATATCTACCAGTAAATTTAAAAAGGTTTTTTGGAGGAGAAAATTTCTTTATTCCGGTCAGTATTCCTCCATAATTTCTGCATAGCATCCATAATTTTGGCACAGTAATTACATTTTTCAATGCCCATTAGACAAAATGTCCATTAGACAAAGACTTGCTTTGAAGAAGTTTAGTCCCGGATTAAGTCTCTACCTCTTTCCCGTCAATCAATAAGCTTTTAATTACGGCATTTCCGAATTTGTCAACAACAACATTTACATCGATTCCTTCTCTACTGGCCCACTGCTGGCTTTCTATCTCTAGTCCCCTGCCCTCTGGAACGAAATAACTCTCGATACCGTACTCAATTCTTCTATACTCAACTACTCTACGTTCTTTAAGGCGGGACTCTTCAGGTATAAGGTTGTCATCATCTTCTTCCCTGTATTCATAGATCGGTTCTTTTACCGTGCCTTTGATGTAAAGCTCATTATCGGGAGGTTTTTTATAGATTTTTTTGGGCACTCCGTATCCATTTTCAATTTCAAGAGCCAGATATATGCGGTCGTTATATTCTAAATAAGGGTCTTCAGCCTCAATCTCTTCTAAATTCAGGGTACTTATCTCGTAATTAAGGTTTACATAGTCTCCCCTAAAAAGGTCTCTTGGGTCTACTGGCTCGGTTTTGAGTATTACTTTGGTCCCGGTCCTGAGGGTATATTCTTTGTACAGGATAAAGCCTGAAAAAATAAGGAGCCAGAAAACTACAGTGAGATAAAAGACTTTCTTCTGGTTCATTTCCGGATTCCTCCTGTTCCCGAAATGGCCGTGAATTTACAGCTCCCAAATCTTAAAATACTGCCTGTCATTCTTCCCCTCCAGAAAACTGGACCTTTAATTCTCTTCTTTTTCTTTCCAGAACAATACTTATGATAAGCAGGACAAGCCCTCCAAACATGAAAAAGAGGGATCTTGGAAGCAGTTCCCAGAAGAAGTCGAAGTATCTTGCAAAAATAAGGAGGATAAACCAGAACATTGCAGTACTTACTATTCCTATATCTTCCATATTGTATCCGGCATAAAGGAGAAGGGTCAAAAGCCCCATGAAGACAACATTAAAAAGAATCATATAAACTTTTTCCGAGGCAGGCATATATATAGTTGTAAGAGTGATCAATGCCATCAACAGCGCAATTGTCGATATACTTATATCTGCATGAAAGCTTCTGGACTTTTCACGAAGCGGTTTTGCTATCAGGAGTGCCAGAAGGAGGATTCCTGAAATAGCATAAATTACAGGGATTATTTTCTCAACTTTATACTCCCACATTTTGAAAGTGTGTGCAAATAAGGAAATAAGTATAGCTTGCAATCCCATGAACTTAAAAGTCTTTCCAGCGTGTTTTGTTTTTTCCGCAAGGCTGTGGAGAATTCCGGTAAAATATATAGCAATGCCTGATATGAGATAGATATCTTTCACACTGATCAAATTTTCCAGGCCTGTTCTCTCCATATAAAGAAGGCCGATCCAGAGGTAAAAGAGGAGAGAGCAAAGTCCGGCTATCGGCGTTGACATGTAACCGTAAATAAGTGGGAAAACCCCAATAATCCATATAAGGACAAGAGTGCTGTTATTAGCGTTGATATTGTAAATCTGGGCAATCAAAAAGAGGCTGGCTCCAAAGAACATGGCTGAAAGCAAAATCAGGGCAGAACCAAGCCTGGGATATTTCTGATTTTCATACTTAAAATGATAACCAGCGTAATGTATGCTTATTGTGCTTCCTACAAGCAGCAGAACCTTAAAGGTATTCCCGATTTTCTCCCAGTTGGATGCCACAAACAGAATGGCTCCAATTCCAATTAAAATCGCCCCGATGCTTGAAAAGGCATTGACCTGCTTTTTTGACCTGTGCTCCTTTTTATACTCGACAAGGTCGGCCCGCATCTTTTCAGCCTGATTGTGATTGATTGTGCCTTCATCCAGCCATTTCTGGATCAGGTCTTCATCGAACATAATTTTACTATATTAGTATGTTGTATTTATTTCTTTTTAATATATTTATGGTAGTATTTGTGCTTTATTTAAAAACACGCAGCTCTTACTGATTTTGCTTCCTGTATATTTCTCCCATAAGCATTATATATATCAAAGCCTTACAGATGGCGATTAAATTAGTTTCACATGTAACTAAATATAAAATCGTTATTAATCATCAATATCCTGAAACAAGCCTCCCAGTGTATAAAATAGGAGGACAAATTATGGAAGACCCAAGAGGGATCTGCGGCCCGATAGCACACATCTACCGGAGCCACCTGGCATACATGACAAAGGAACTTGAAGCTTACAGGATCGGGAGCGGACAATTTGATTTCCTGATGGTTCTGTACCATAAGGACGGCATCTCTCAGGAAACACTTGCTAAAATACTGGAAGTAAGTAAAGCAACAAGTACCAGAGCGGTCCAGAACCTGGAAAAAGAAGGCTATGTGTACAGGCAGAGGGATGAAAACGACCTCCGGGCTTACAAGGTTTACCTTACAGAAAAAGGAAAAGAAATGAGAGATATAATTCTTGAAAAGCTGATTACTTTTGTTAATGTTCTCCTTTCAGATTTTACACCTGGAGAAAAAGAAATTTTCAGGCTGCTTATCCATAAGGCTGAGTTTAAACTCTGCAAGTGCGGACTCGAACACAGGGGTCAGGAAAGGCATTGTGACGCCAGATAAAAACGATATGGAAGCACAAATATGGAAGGAAAAAGTGAATTTCTGGGAAAAGAGAGTATAGGTAAGCTTCTGTTCAAGCTTTCGGCCCCTGTGATTGTCGGAATGGTAGTTCAGGCTCTTTACAACGTTGTGGACACATTTTTCGTAGGACAGGTATATGGAGCAGAAAGCGTCAAGGCTATAGGCGGGCTTTCGATAGCTTTTCCGATCCAGATGATAGTCACGGCTTTTGGAGTTGTCCTCGGAACAGGAGGATCATCAATTATCTCACGTGCCCTTGGATCAAAAGAATTGGATAAAGCAGAAAGGACTCTTGGAAATGTTTTCTCTCTCAGTCTGATACTCAGCATACTCATTGCAATTCCCTTACTCTCTTACCTGGAAGTTATTTTGGGAATATTTGGTGCCACTCCCGGGATCATGCCATATGCAGTGGAATATCTAGAATACATAATTTTAGGAACAATTTTCTTTGTCTTTGGAGTAACTGTCCAGAATATTGTCAGAGCCGAAGGAAATGCCCGGCTTGCGATGAATGCAATGCTAATGGGAGCCGGCCTCAATATTCTTCTTGACCCGCTTTTAATGATTGGCTTCGGGATGGGCGTTCGGGGAGCTGCAATCGCAACCGTCCTGTCGCAGGCAGTTAGTTCGGTCTGGCTGCTACAGTACTGTGTTAAAGGAAAAGGAGCTGTGCGTTTTAAATCCAGATACCTGAAACCTGACCTCAACATTATGAAAGAAATAGGATCCATAGGTGTCGGGTCTTTTGTTATGCAGGCTTCAAACAGTGTCATGATGATCTTTCTATTCAATGCCCTTGCAACCTATGGAGGAGATGTCGCAGTCGCTGTTTTTGGCGTTATATTCAAGGTCAACTCTTTCATCTTTCTTCCTCTTCTGGGTATGTCCTTTGGCCTGCAGCCAATTGTAGGGTATAACTACGGAGCAAAACAGTTCGGAAGGATAGCAAAAGCCGTAAAACTATCTCTCATGGCAACAATGACATTCGGGACATTTGGCTTAATTATCATTTATCTCTTCACAGAACAGATTCTCGGGATTTTCAGTGCTGACCAGCAATACCTGGCTGTTGGGGAACACGCTATAAAGATCATGCTCCTTGGAGTGCCTTTGATAGGCTTGAATGTAGTTTCTATGACACTTTTCCAGGCCCTGGGGAAAGCCAGACCCGCTTTCCTCCTTTCCCTCAGCAGGCAGATCCTTTTCCTGATCCCGCTTGTTATTATTCTCCCAGGTTTTTATGGGCTGGACGGAGTCTGGGCAGCCTATCCAGTTTCAGATTTTCTGTCTTTTTTGCTCTCAGGATATCTGCTTCTCAGAATATACAGGATTTTTAAAGGACATCCGGGCTCATCATGAGTTGGCACTGGAACAGGACTCACAGTTTCCAGCGTGTCCGAAAAAAGACCTGGCACGTTGAAGTGAAGGCAGAAGTTTAACCTGCCCTCTTTTTTTCTCCTTCTTTGGCATGAAAGCGATTTCAAGCACTTTCATTTTTTGTGCCTGCTATTTGAAAAATTTCATATGCGTTTTTTCTTTATATCCATGTACATGGTGGCCATTCAGTTTTCAGAAGAAAATGTTCAGAATCATTGTTTTAAAAGTAGTTTGGATCTGAGTTACGTAAATTTTTCTATCAGACAAATTGAGGTATCATGAAATGAACTGCAGCGAATTGAAAGAATGTCAGGTTCTTGTTTGTGAAGGTGAGTATTTGAACTCAAAGTCGTAAGTGCATGTGGGGCTGTTCAAGTGCTGTACAGGCAGTATAACATGTTGCGGTGAGCCTATGAGAGTAAAGCAATAAATGAAGCAATGGGATGTGAACTACTTCTCAGTATAGACTGAAGGGTTTCTCGTTTCAGAACACGAAACTTATATGATATTATCCTAAGATTTTACAGATCAGATTATATTCTCTTTTCCACTAATCTTCCGTAGATGTTTGCAATGAATATTGAATTTGTAAAGAACAGTCCGGGTATGCCCACAAGTACGATTGAAAGAGTTAAATAGATAATACCAAGAGCATACTGTTTCAGTACGGCAATGATATACTCTTCAGGGTTGTCCTTGACAACGTTCAGAATGTTAAACTCAAAGAAAGACTCAACGGTCTGTTTCCTGAAGAAATTAACGGTAAGCATTGGAATTACAAAGACTCCTAATAACAGGCTGACAAGATTCCCGAAAGTTTTACTGACATCCGTTGCAGCATACAATATAATCGTATATATTATGTAGAAAGGAAGAGCTTTCAGGAACATCATTAACCCAAGCTTTAGATCTTCCATAAAATCGAGTTTTATGAGCCCTTCATACCTGCCTTCGATAAACTCATTAATAAGTCTTACAATGTAACCGAAAAATGCAAGCCATCCTATAATTGGAACAATTAACAATAGTATATAAAGAAGCCTTGCCGGTGTTTTAAAAGGATATTTGAAAGCTTCTGAAAAACTTATGGTTTCTATAATAATCACCAGATTTAATGTTATATTTTTAAGTATATAAAACTTTGTAAATATAATGTTGAGGATTTGTTTACAATAAATATATTTGCAAATAAATTTTAAAATGGAAAAGGCAAGTAAGTGAATTATAGCCAGTGATTAAAAGGAAGCGAAAATAATGGTTTCTTAAAACAAAAATGTATTCAGTTAGAGTCTGCGTAAACAGATAATGCATCCAGCCAAGCTTTTGCCCTGGTAAGCAAGAAGAAAATGAAATAGTAAATTTAAACGAGATTTATGTTCTAAAGCCTGTTTGAAACGCATATGAAATTCTTCGAATAACAGGCACAAAAAATGAAAGTACCTGAAAGCACTTTCATGCTAAATAAGTGTCTATCGCGATAAGGCAAGGCGTATATATTAAGACGTATTTGATTTTAATACAAAAACTTCAAGATTATATTTTTCCTAACCCATCCAGATCGTCTCATTGTATATTAAAAGGAAAAACTTGAATAAAGGGATAAAAACGCAGAGCTGTTGTGTCCTGAAATTATTTCACATATTTATGGATTTTCAACACTTCAATCTTTGATCTAATAACTGATGGCTCAAAGATTAAAATTTAAGGGACTTTCAGTTAAATCTGGTCCAGGAGGATAAACATAATTCACAAAACCAATACAGGACAAAAATAGGAAGAATAATGAAATTCATCAATTCAGTATAAAAGTTTCTTAATATTACACAGTAACTGAAAAGAATTTTCCGGGACCGGGGCTTAGAAATTCCCGGACCCTCTCACTAAAGTGAGACAAAAAAGAAAAAGTTCAAAGGTTTATTTCTTCTTCATTTCCTTTGCAAGCTTCTTCTTTGCGTCCTTACTGCCTGCTGAAGCCAGTTTTTCAAGCTCCTGCATCTTTTCTATCTTAGCGCTCTTTTTTTTCTCCATATCTTTTTTAGACATTGCCATGTTACATACCTTCATAGAAATTAATGAAGTAAATGATACCCATACAGGTACAAGATAGACACAGTACCTCAACAGATATCACATTAATTCATTATTTTCATTTTTAAAACTATTTATCAGTTTCCCATAATAGGGAAATTCTACATTTCATAATACTGTAATTATACTGAGGTTATTAATACAGGACAGAAGCGGCTTTCCAGAAATTTCTTTTAAAGAGTAAAGGCGCGCAGAAAAGAGGAAAGAAGATTAAAAAATTATCTCCAATCACTCCAGATTACTGTCCTTACAGACTCTCTCTTTCCTTCCTATATTTGCACATTGCCCTGACAAAGCCCTTAAATGGGGGAGATGGCCTGCCAGGTCTTGACCTGAATTCAGGGTGGAATTGAGAAGCAAAGAAGAAACGCTTGCCAGGAATTTCGGCAATCTCCATTCTATTTTTATTTTTGCCGGAAAAAACCATGCCAAAAGACTCAAGCCTATCCACAAATTCGGGATTCACTTCATACCTGTGGCGGTGGCGTTCGACAATGTAATTGCTTCCATACAGCTTTGTAGCAAGGGAACCTTCCCTGAGGATTGCTTCGTAGTCTCCAAGGCGCATAGTGCCACCCATATCCGCAGCTCCTGTCTGCTCTGGAAGGATATCAATTACAGGGTAAGGAGTATCTTCATCAAACTCCGTACTGTTTGCATTTTTAAGGTTCACAACATTTCTTGCAAACTCGATTACTGCAAGCTGCATACCCAGGCAGATCCCAAGCAGCGGGATGTCATTTTCCCTGGCAAATTTGATTGCAAGCATCTTGCCCTCAGTCCCTCGCACTCCAAAACCTCCAGGGATCAGAATGCCGTCAAACTCTTTGAGCTTCTCGACCTCCGCATGATTTTCTTCAAGGGTCTCAGCCTCAAGCATATTGACTTCAACTTTGCACCCGTTATCAATCCCGCCGTGCTTGACAGCCTCAAGGATACTGAGGTAAGAGTCCTCAAGATTTGTATATTTGCCTACAATCGCCAGTTTGACTTCATCGGTTGTGGACTTCATCCTTGCAACCATTTCGCTCCAACTACTGTCCTCAACACGGGACTCCAGCTTCAGGTGCTCCATAAGCCTTGTAGTCAGACCCTGTTCTTCGATCATAAGAGGCACGTCGTAAATATCATCAGCGTCATAGGCGCCTATGACCAGTTCCTGGGGGACATCACAGAAAAGTGCGATTTTTTCTTTGGTACTTTCCTGCAGAGGTGTATTTGATCGTGCAACAATTACTTCCGGGCTCAAACCAAGAGATCTTAGTTCTTTTACTGAGTGCTGAGAAGGCTTGGTTTTCTGTTCTCCCTGCAGGTCTTCCATTACAAGAGTTACATGAATAAAAACAATATTCTCGGAAGGTTCTTCCCTGTGCATCTGGCGGACCGCTTCAAGGAAAGGCATGCTCTCAATGTCTCCTACAGTCCCCCCTATCTCAATAAGGCAGATATCAGCCCCACTCCTCGCTGTAACCTTTCTTATTTTGCTCTTGATCTCATTTGTGATATGAGGGATAATCTGGACGGTTTTTCCAAGATAGTCTCCTCTCCTTTCCTTGGCGATTACTTCCTGGTAAACCTTTCCTGTGGTGATGTTGTGGTCTCTGGTAAGTTCCGTGTCAAGGAACCTCTCGTAGTTTCCGAGGTCCAGGTCAACTTCACCTCCGTCCCTGAGCACAAAGACTTCCCCGTGCTGATAGGGGCTCATGGTGCCTGCATCAATATTGATGTAAGGGTCGATCTTGATAGCCGTAACTCTATAACCTTTGTTTTTCAAGTTTCTGCCGATGGATGCAATGGTGATGCCTTTCCCAAGCCCACTCATCACCCCACCGGTAACTATGATATACTTCATGGGTAAGCTTCCTCGATATTTTTTCTAATAGGATTATTGACCAGAAGATAGTCCAGTGAATTTCAGACTAAAGAGCATTCAGATGAGTAATTTATACAAATTATGGATTCATTCTTGCGTACGAACACAATACCAATATCTTCATGGTATAAAAATTACTCTCTGATTTCAAACTTTGATTTCAAGACATTTTTCTCCAGCTTTACGCTGATCTTCAAGCCAGTCTCATGCCCAAGTTTTTATATTCATTATAATATAGAGAATATAAGTATACGTAAAATTCTATTTTAAATGGTTCGATTGAAGTTTAAAACAAGAAAAAAATAAGCAAATTGCAGGATATACTCCCTATAATTAAGTAGAGTTAAGGCTTAAAATCAGATTTCAGCCAGTACTTTAGCTGTTGCCAGTCTTTTGGCTGTTATTCGTAAACTACTCCTTCCTTCAGTTTGACAGCTGTCGAAGAAGGAGTCCTCTCGCATTATCGAGATAGAAGGGCTCTTACTTAGATCTGGCTCCTGTTAGTGATGATTTCCAGATTTCTCAGGACTCCGAATCTTTTGTCGGACTCTTTTTCAGGACTCTCTTTTTGCCAAAATATCCCTTTTCACTAAACTTCCTTATAAAATATTTCTATCTATGTAATAAAAACCTCGACTGGTATGGGGATTTGTGTGATAAAACCCTTGTCCTGATTTATTTAGGAACTCCTGGTAATTTTATCAAAAAAATACATAGGATTATATTAAACGTGATTGGAAGCCTTTAATTATTCCTTTTTTATAATGTTCTTCAAAATCTCAGTCAAATTAATATTTTGCAGTTTATTCGACTTTTTAAGTTCTTTTATTCCTTAGTTTCCTATTCGGCCGCTTATAAACACTGTAAATATTATTATATATCATTATGTTCCCATTACTAAAGTTTCTAAGCCTCTATCTTAATTTCTTATATATATATAACCGTGTAAAAGAAAGTCCCATTCAGCTATAAACAAAAGGGTGTTAAAAACAAAAAGGTGTTAAAAACAAAAAGGTGTTAAAAACAAAAAGGTGTTAAAAACAAAAAGGTGTTAAAAACAAAAAGGTGTTAAAAACAAAAGGTGTTAAAAACAAAAGGTGTTAAAAACAAAAGGTGTTAAAAACAGGTGTTAAAAACAAAAGGTGTTAAAAACAAAAGGGTGTTTAGAGGGAGGTTTTTTTCTGGAAGTTAGCTATACTCGGAGTTCGTTCAGGACTTATCTATACGATATTCGTTTTATTATCCTATTCTATGTGATCGGGGATTGGGCATCTACATTTTATGCTCTGCCGCTTGGTAAAGAGTATAATCCCGTTCCTGCAATGATCCTGGAGAATTATGGAATTTACCATCTTCTCCTGATAAAAATTGCTTTTATCTTTCTGCTCTTTTACGTGGCCCCGATAATTAAAACATCAAATGGACGATGGGAGCTTACAAAACATATAATTGAGTCCATAGGTGTTCTGGTTACTGTAAACAACCTCATGGTGGTCTGGTATGGGATCAGTCTTATAGAGACTCTGGGGCTAGTCTGAGCCTTTGCTGACCTGTAATCAGACTTTTTTTTATTTCCATTCTTATTTAGCATGAAAGTGCTTCCATGTACTTTCATTTTTTGTGCCTGTTATTCGAAGAATTTCATGTGCGTTTTTCCAAAATCTATATCTATCCATTTTTCTGCTCACCTTTTACTGCCTATATGATGTTACTCACCTGAGCTGTCATGCTGTTTACCTGGTTTTTGCATATACGAAGCAGTCATAGTATTCTTTCTCTATCCTGTGGATCTTTTTTGCTATCCCTTCTTTTTCGTATCCGCACTTCTGTGCAACCTGCTCACTAGCGATATTTCGAATATCCATCATGATAGCAATTCTTTGCAGTTTCAATTCGTCAAAACCAATTTTTTCAAGCTGTTTTACAGCTTCGGTTGCAATACCCTGTCCCTGGTAAGCCTTATCAACAAAATAACCAATTTCCCCCACCCACGGCCTGTGCAGGTCGATCCGGATCCCGCAGTCCCCAACCAGTTCTCCGTCATAAATGATTGAATAGTTATGTTCAAAGTTGTTTTTCCTTATCGCATAGTTTGTCTTCAGGAACCATGTTTCGTCCTCAAGGGTTTTTATAGGGACTTCTATAAACTCATAGTCCAGATGTGTAAGAATTCCAAAAAACCGGTCAGCATCTGAGACTTCCTGAAGGCGAATGCTTACTTGAGGCATGATGAGAAATTGAGCTTCCTTCATGAAAAACGTTTTTAATGCATTTCTGATTTTTCTATTCTGGTCCTGTTTAGATTTTTTATCTGATTTTTTGCTAGGCCATGTCCCTGTTAGGTTCAGCCACAACCTGTTTACATCTCTTTTTATCTGATTTGAATCTCTTTTTATTTTGTTTGGATCTCTTTTTATTTTGTTTGGATCTCGTTTTTGTATTTTTCCCATCGTCCCAGTGCTTCAATAAGGGTCTGCATATTTTTTTTTGCATTTCACAATTTCTCACCTGCCCATTTATCGAGCCTAAAAAATAAGTTATATGTAACACCTTTGATTAATTAGTAAACTGTGCAAGCCGATATTATATCCAGGATAAGAAAAGATTTGGCCGAAAGCATTGATGAGAAAACAAAAAACAACTTTTCTCGCTTCTTTAAAGAGGAAGTAAAGTGCTACGGAGTAAAGACTTCTACTGTCGGAAAAATCGCAAAAGACTATTTTAAGGAGATGGAGAAGACAGGGAAGGCAGACAAAAAGAATATATTTGCTCTTGCTGAAGAGCTTTTGCAGTCGGACTACTGCGAGGAAGCTTACATTGCATTTAAATGGGCATACCAGGTAAGAGACGAATATACAGAAGACGACTTCCCGGTTTTTGAGCGCTGGGTCGAAAACTACGTTAACAACTGGGCGAAGTGTGACACCCTCTGCAACCACGCGGTCAGTTTTTTTATTGAAGAATTCCCAGAATTCGTTGAAAACCTCAAGACCTGGGCGAATTCGGAGAACCGCTGGCTCAGGCGAGGGTCAGCCGTAACCCTTGTCCTGCCCGCAAGAAGAGGCCTTTTCCTTCCCGAGGTCTTTGCAATCGCAAGCATCCTCCTCACAGATAAAGATGACCTGGTCAGGAAAGGCTATGGCTGGATGCTGAAGGAAGCCAGCAAACAACACCAGCAGGAAGTTTTCGAATTTGTCATGAAAAACAAAAAAGAAATGCCCAGGACCTCTTTAAGGTACGCAGTCGAAAAATTCCCTCCGGACCTCCGGACTGAAGCTATGAAAAAATAAAAGAAGGAAACAATAAAACCGTTATAAAGAAACCTGTAATAACGAAAGATTACAGGGATTTTAAGGGAAGAATTGAACCTTTTTTGAACTTTTTTGATAGAGGGCAACTAAAACGACCAGGTATGGGTTAAGGGAGCAGGGGTTTTTCGGACGCAGTACCCCCAGACTGCATCTATGCACCCTTTCTCCCTATATTTCCCTAGTTTGTTCCCTAGTTTTTGTTCCAATATGTTTTGCCGGCAGTCTGGTCTGCAGGCATATTCATTTATGAAAGTTTTGTCTGCCGCCAATTACATGAATCTCTTCTCAAGTATATTTCTTTATTTATCCAGTCATGGTAAAAATTTGTCACTTTTAAAGTTTTAATGAGAAAGTTACGTCTGAATTTGTGTTTTCTATGCTTTCCTCGACAACATAGAGTGTCTGAGGATCTTTATTTTTACTTGTTGTGATAATATACAAAAATGTGAACAATTTAAAATGTTTGAATGGAAAGTTGAGAAATTTCATTTGGACCGGAAAAACCCGGGCGAAAAAAGCCTATTACAGGCTGTCCCAAAACTCAAACCGTTTCTACAATTGGATAATGAGAACCATTGACTTTAAAAACATGACCACCTAAAACAGAGAAATTTAGATATGAATCAACCTTATAGTAGAAAAAATTGACACAATTGTAGAATTAACTTTAGTTTTGAGACTGCCTGTCTTCAGTGTTTTTGGTCGTGTCCATGAGTTATTGATCAATTCCAAAAAAACGATTACAACTCACGTATTTGAGATAAATTTAGAGAGTTTCGTATGCTTGCGGTTTTCAATAACTCATGCCCATTACCGTGTTTTTTAATTATATCTTATTTGTAAAAAATGAGTTTCGAAACTAAGGAGATTCGGAACTACTGAAATTACAGAAACTTGTCTATTGGATATTAGTAAAGATGGCTATTGATGTTGTATTATATAGGCTGAATAATTACCTTAGATGAGAAAAAACAGGTCAGTAATCGACCTGTTCTCCTTCTTTTATCTTTTCCTTGAAGAGAGTATATGCCCACAGCTGATAGATGATTACTATGGGCACGAATACCAGTGCTCCTCCCAGCATGACGCTCAATGTCATATGGCTTGATGCTGCCTCAAAGATATCTATTCCGTATTCAGGAGAAACGGAGGACTTGAGCATATAAGGATAGATACTTGCAAGCCCACTTTGAACAACGAAAAGAAACGCTATGAGGTTGCTGCAAAAAGCCGGGAACCACCTGTCCTTTTTTGCAAAAAATACTGCAAGGACAGCACCCACTACCGCAATAGCCGGCAATAAGTACAGGGCTGGCGTGGCCGAATAGTTGCTTGTAAAACCTTCTATACCCACAAAAGAATATGCCAGATACACCAGAGCAAGTAGAAGCACAATAAAAGTACTCTTCTTTGCCAGATTGCCTGCTTTTGCAGCTACGGCACCTTCGGTTTTGACATTGATCCAGAGCGCGCCTGAACTAATATTCATAAGCACGAAGAGGACACCCCCTAACAATGCATATGGGCTGAATAATCCGAGAACTGTACCTTCATAAACTCTTCCTGAAACGATCTCAAGCCCCTTGAAGAAGTTTGCAAACGCAACCCCCAGGACCAGAGAGGTCAGCAGGCTTCCAGCAAACCAGCTCCACATAAGGGCCTTCTGTATCTGAGGGTTATCATCCTTGTGAAGATATTCCACGGAAATACCCCTTGCGATCAGGCCAAATAGCAGTAACATCATAGGAAGATACAGGAAAGTAAACATTTTCGAGAATACCAGAGGGAATGCAGCAAAAGTCCCGCCTGCGGCCAGGATGAGCCATACCTCATTACCGCCCCAGAAAGGACCCACAGCTTCCTGGATTTGCATCCTCTGCGCCTTATTTCTGGCAATAAATGGTACCAGAAGACCTGCTCCAAGGGAAAATGAATCTACCATGAAGTAAATTCCCCATATTACGCACCACAGGAAAAACCAGATAACAGCAAGCATATCATGAGTAAGGAAATCGAACATCTTCACTCAGCTCCTGTAGCATTGACTACGGTTTTCTTTATGAGGTATAGCTCAAAGACTATCAGAACCAGATAGGTTGTGCAGATAAGGCCAATACTTAACAACACATCTGATATGGAGACCGATGATATACCATTAGATGTCTTTAACAGGCCATATACTATCCATGGCTGCCTTCCTACCTCGGCTACAATCCAGCCAGCAGTTATGGCAATATATGGAAGAGGAATCGACAGCATAAGCAGCTTTAGATACTTATCAGATGTGTATAGCTTGCCTGACTTTTGAAGATATACGCCTAAAAGAGCCTCTATAATGAACAGGGACCCCAGCATTGTCATCAGCCTGAAACTCCAGAATACCATTTCTACAGGCGGTAATTCATCCTGGGGTAGCTGATTAAGTCCTTTTATCATTCCGCTGAAACTTCCCGTATACAGGAAACTTGCAAGCCCTGGAATTCCCAGCAACTGAACACTGTTAGAGCCGGTGCTTGAATCAGGTACCTGTATCAGATACATGGGCACAGAGGATCCTGTTTCCCATATTGCATCCATTGCCGCTCCTTTAGCAGGCTGAAGCTCAACAACATATTGTGCATAACTGTGACCAAGAACCGGAAGAATGACTGATGTAGCAAGTGCTATAACAACAGCTATGCTAAAAGATTTCCTGAACACTTCATTTTTGTTTCTTTTAAGGAAATGGTATGCACAGATCCCCATGATAAGGAACGCAGTCAGCAGGTAAGCCGCAAGCAGAGTGTGTACAAGCATGTACCACACATAGCTGTTTGCAAGTAGAGCAAAGAAATCTGTCATAATTACCTTGCTCCCATCAGCAGCCATTTCATAGCCTACTGGATTCTGCATAAAACCGTTGGCAGTGATAATCCATAATGAAGATATGTTAGTACCCAGAGCTACCATCCACATGGAAAATGCCTTTAGTTTCTGGCGCTTGCGGTCCAGGAATATCCATGCGCCAAAGAAAGTGCCTTCAAGGAAGAAAGCCAGTAATGCTTCAACCGCTAAAGGTGGCCCAAAGACATCTCCCATAAATTCCGCATAGGAACCCCAGTTCGTACCAAACTGGAAAGTCATTGCAAAGCCTGTTACCAGACCTATTGCAAAGTTTATTTTAAATATCCTGCCCCAGAAATCAGCCATCCTTCGCCAGGTTTCATCTTTGTTTCTGTAGTACATTGTTTCCATGCCTGCAACTAACAGTGCGAGTCCCAGTGTTAGTGGGACGAACAGGAAATGGAATGCAACTGTTATGGCAAACTGAAGCCGGCTTAATAAAATCAATTCAACCATTCATTATCCCTCGTTTATTACTTACTGTACGTACATGGATAGTACACTGTTCCATCCAGTGTCCTGCTCGGGTTATGTTTCCTTCTTGCACTCCCTGCACTTCTCACATAACCCATAAAAGTTGGTGCTCGTTGAAACAATAGTAAACCCTTCTATTTCCTCAGCTATCTTCATCGAGTAATCCAGCAATTGTTCTGAATTGAAATCTTCCATCTTTCTGCACTCCCGGCAGATGAGATGGTGGTGAGGAATAAAATTAGTTTCAAATCTAGAGACTCCTTTTACATTTACCTCTTCCAATAACCCTTTTTCTGTAAGGAATTTGAGATTTTTATATACGGTAGCCTTGCTTATGCGCGTCAATTTTTTTCTGACCCCGTCATAGACCTCGTCTACAGTGGGATGGCCATCGTGTTTGCGCAGGAAAGCGAGTATTTCGATTCTCTGGTTTGTGTATTTTATGTCAGCTTTTTCTGTGAGCTCCATTGCCGTTCACCTGAACTACCTGTGAAGTCAGGTTCATTCAGATCTACATGATATCTATTAGTAAATGATATTTATTATTATTTAATAATTACTATCGTCCCCTTTATTTCTTTACTTAGAGATAGCTTGTAACTGCTTTCTTCTATGTCAAGACGGTTTAATTTTCCCCATTTTAGCCGGTTTAATTTTCCCCATTTTAGCCGGTTTAATTTTCCCCACCTTCAGATATAAATTTTACTCAGTTTATCATAAATTCACTCAAAATTACTGATACAGGCTGTCTCAAAAATAAAGTTAATTCTACAATAGTGTCAATTTTTTCCACTACAAGGTTAATTTATATCTAAAATTCTCTATTTTAAGTGAGTTATTTTTAAATTTAGCGTATCTCATTATTCAATTGTATAAATGATTTGAGTTTTGAGACATCCTGTTCTATTTATTTAGCATGAAAGTGCTTCCAATTTCATATGCGTTTTATTTATTGTTTAGATATTTATTATCTGAACCCGGCCCAAAACACCAATTATTTCTCAAAATCTTCTGCCGAAAGCATTTAATTTTTAAAATAATCCCAAAAATTTAAATAAAAATTAAGATGGAAACTTTATAACTTATTGGAAAAAGTTAATAAATTAGAAGGGTGTAATATACCTTATAAAATTATTAATATTTAGGACTTACGCAGTTAAATTGAAAACCACGAGCGGAAGTGACTTAACTGTATAAACTCAAATGATGTTAACGAGCCCTCATGCATCTGATTTTGCATTTCAAGTGCGTAAGTCCTGAATATGTACATAGTAGGTCAGTTAACTGGGACTATAAGCATCAGCTCCTGAGTAGACACATTACATAAAATAGTAGAATCAAGAATTTTAGAAAGTCTGGCGTTTGGGGATGGAGCCTTTGACTTTTCTACATATCTTCATTCAAAAGTATAATGGGGTGAAAACAGAATGAAAGGGATCTTTAATTTCTTTACTAAAGACGGAAAAGCCTTTGCAGGGCTGGAATCCGCTATTGTATTGACTACTTTTGTAGTTGTGGCAGCAGTTTTCTTTTATGTATTCCTCGGGACTGGTTTTATAACCTCTGAAGCCAACAAGAAGACCATTGATGAGGGGGCCAAACAGACTATTTCTTCAGTTGAACTTGCAGGCGGTGTGATTGCAAAAGGTGCTCCGGGAGATGCTCCCAGAGTAGATTACATAATTGTTACACTTAAGCTGACAGAAGGACAGTCTCCGGTGGATATAGGAACCGACAATACTACAGGAATTATGCTTGTAGCTTACACAGACAACGCTACCTATGTTCCGGATGTAAAGTGGACAAAGAACTTTATCGGATACAATAATGGAGATAATGTGCTAGAACAATATGAGAAAGTGGAACTCAATATCACTGTGCCCGAGGGTTCAATGTTGAAAGGATCCAAAACGCAGGTAGTCAACAAGGAGTTCAGGCTTGAAGTTAAACCGAAGATCGGCGCAATTTTGCCTATCACCAGAGTTACACCTCCACAGATTGATAAAGTCATGAACCTGAGGTAACCCCTGAAATATAAGGGGATGCTTACCCTTTTATGGGTATAGGAATGTAACTATTCAGGTAGCCTTTTAAAGACAACCTGAATAATTACATTCAGTATTCCTCTTCTACTTCTTCTGTCTCTTCTACTACTTCTTCCTCGGATTCATCGAATTCATCGAGATCTTCAACGTCGTCCTCTTCGGTTTCTGTTTCATATCCAGTTTCTTTTGCTTTTCTGGAGAGGGCGGTTAGTTTTATTTTTTCATCTTCTTTTCCGTTTTTAATCCTGGCCATGCCGCTGACTTTGTCCCCGGATTTGAGGTTCATAATCCGTACTCCCTGGGTGTTTCTGCCCTGGATTGAGATGTCTTTTGCAGGGATGCGGATTATAATGCCTTCTGCACTAGTGAACATGAGCTCATCGTCTTCAGCTACGGATTTAACTTTTGAGACAAAACCGTTCCTGAGGTTTGTGACAATTGTGATCACACCTTTTCCACCGCGGCGGCGAGCAGGGTACTGAGAGTATTCCGTCCTTTTACCAAATCCGTTTTCGGTCACTGTCAGGAGGGTTGCGGTCTCATCGACCAGGTCCAGGCTGACTACCTCATCATCTGATCCGTCAAGGGTCATACCGCGGACTCCTCTTGCAGTCCTTCCCATAGGGCGGACATCTCCTTCTGAAAAGCGGATAGCTTTGCCTTTCTTTGAGACCATCACAATTTCCTTTTTTCCATTGGTAAGGAGGACATTTACAAGTTCGTCCCCTTCGTCCAGGCTGACTGCAATGATACCTGCTCTTCTCGGGTTTTTAAACTCGGAAAGAGGAGTCTTCTTAACCGTACCTGCCCTTGTTGCCATAAAGAGATACCTGTCTTCGGCAAACTCTTCCACAGAAACCGTGACATTGACAGCTTCTCCTTCCTGCAGCTCAAGCAGGTTTACTATGGCTTTTCCTCTCGACTGGCGGGAACCTTCAGGAATCTCATAGACCTTCTGCCAGTAGAGCCTTCCCATGTTTGTAAAGAAGAGAATATAATTGTGTGTTGACGAAACGAAGAGATTTTCAACAAAATCTTCTTCCTTCGTTTCCATGCCGATAATTCCCCTGCCTCCGCGGCGCTGCATGGTATAGGTGGAAAGCGGAATGCGCTTTATGTAGCCGCTGTTTGTAATCGTCACCACAACATCCTGTTCAGGGATCAGGTCTTCATCAGTAAGATCTTCCGTGTAATGCACTATTTTTGTCCTGCGGGCATCCCCATACTTTTCTTTGAGCTCAAGGAGTTCTGTCCTGATAATTTCATACTTTAGCTCGTCGCTTGCAATGATCTTCATGAGTTCATCAATCAGTTTTATAAGGGCTTCAAGTTCCTCAAGGATTTTCCGGGTCTCAAGCCCTGTCAGGCGCTGCAGGCGCATGTCCAGGATAGCCTTTGCCTGAACCTCATCAAGGCCGAAGTTGTCCATTAAACCCTGCCTGGCTTCATCGGCATTTGCAGAGCCTTTAATGAGGGCAACCACAGCATCTATGTTGTCAAGGGCGATCTTTAACCCTTCAAGGATATGGGCTCTTTCTTCGCTCTTTTTCAGGTCATAGAGTGT
Organism: Methanobacteriota archaeon; assembly: GCA_030054735.1. GTDB lineage: Archaea > Halobacteriota > Methanosarcinia > Methanosarcinales > Methanosarcinaceae > Methanosarcina. Next base: position 64,911 of record JASGVX010000143.1, read on the forward strand.
CCTCTTCAGGACGACTTCCATCCTGTATTCCAGGTAGATCTCGAGAAGCTGTTTCAGGTTCAGCTCTTTTGGCTTTCCGTCCACAAGTGCAAGGTTGATGACCCCAAAAGTGGTTTCCATCTGCGTATGCTTATAGAGCTGGTTCAGTATAACACTGGGGTTTGTGCCCTTCGAAAGCTCGATCACAACCCTGATCCCGTCCCTGTCGGACTCATCCCGCAGGTCTGAAATTCCGCTAATTACTTTTTCCCGTACAAGTCGGGCGACGTTTTCAATCAGTCTTGCCTTGTTCACCTGGTATGGAAGTTCGCTTACAATGATCTGCTGCCTGTCTTTTTTAAGCTCCTGAATCTCGGCAACTGCCCTGATCTTTATAGATCCCCTTCCTGTCGTGTATGAAGACCTTATTCCTGCTGTCCCCAGTATGTGTGCACCTGTAGGAAAGTCCGGTCCTTTTATCACGGTCATCAGTTCCGAGACCTGCGTTTCGGGATTTTCGATAAGCATAAGGGTTCCGTCAATGACCTCACTGATATTGTGGGGCGGCATGTTCGTTGCCATTCCGACGGCAATGCCGGTTGAACCATTGATAAGGAGATTCGGAAGTTTTGCAGGGAGGACTTCAGGCTCTTCGAGAGACCCATCATAGTTAGGCCTGAAAGGAACGGTTTCCTTTTCAATGTCAACAAGCATCTCCTTTGCAATCCGGTCCATACGGACTTCAGTGTATCGCATGGCTGCAGCCGAGTCTCCATCTATTGACCCGAAATTACCCTGCCCGTCAATCAAAGGATACCTGAGCGAAAAGTCCTGAACCATGCGCACTATACTGTCATAAACTGCAGTATCTCCATGAGGATGGTACTTACCCAGCACGTCTCCCACAATACGCGCGGATTTTTTGTAGGGCTTATCGTGTGTAATCCCTGACTCATTCATGGAGAAAAGAATCCTGCGGTGGACAGGTTTTAATCCATCACGGGCGTCCGGGAGAGCCCGTCCGACGATTACGCTCATTGCATAATTAATATAGGAACGTTTCATCTCTTCGACAATAAGGATAGGGACAATCCCTGATCTTACTGGTTCCTCATCTTCAGGGCTGGTTTCGTTTTCCTCTTCTTCGAATTTGGGGTCTCCATCCGCTTCTTCAGATCTAATGCCTGATACTTTTTCCATTTCAGATTCTTCATCCTGATTTTCAGCCGGGTCATCTGGAATAAGGGTCGTCTGGTATGATTTCTTCATTTCTTCTTCGGATTTATTTTTATCGTCACTTTCTGCCATTTCACCACCTCATATATCCAGGTCCACAACCTCTTTTGCATGTGTTTCTATGAAGTTTCTGCGCGGTTCGACCTCATCTCCCATAAGGATACGAAAGATCTCGTCAGCGCGGATTGCATCCTCCAGTGTTACCTGCAAAAGGGTCCGGCTCTCCGGGTTCATGGTGGTCTCCCAGAGCTGCTCGGGGTTCATTTCTCCAAGACCCTTGTAGCGCTGTATGGTGAGTCCTTTTTCCCCGATTTCTTTTACTATATCGGCAAGTTCTTTGTCCGAATAGGCGTAATAATCCGTCTTTCCCTTCCTTATCTTGTAAAGAGGCGGCTGGGCAATATACACGTACCCTGCACTGATAAGGGGCCTCATGTAGCGGAAGAAGAGAGTAAGAAGGAGGGTCCTGATATGTGCTCCGTCTACATCGGCATCGGTCATGATGATGACTTTGTGATAGCGTGCATTATCCAGATCAAAATCTTCGCTAATTCCTGTGCCTATGGCTGTAACCAGGGAAATGATCTCGTTGTTTTTTAGAATCTTTGCAAGCCTGGACTTCTCTACATTCAGGATCTTGCCTCTAAGGGGTAAAATCGCCTGGAAGCTCCTGTTTCTGCCCTGTTTTGCCGACCCGCCTGCAGAGTCTCCTTCAACAACATAAATCTCACAGGCTGCAGGGTCCTTCTCAGAGCAGTCTGCAAGTTTTCCGGGGAGAGTGCTGACTTCAAGAGCGTTCTTCCTCCGCGTAAGTTCTCTTGCCTTCTTTGCAGCTTCCCTTGCTCTCTGGGCAAGCAGGGCTTTTTCAAGGATAATGTTTGCAACCTTTGGGTTTTCCTCAAAGTATTCTGCAAGCCCGTCCGTTACAAGGGAATCTACTATCCCTTTAACGTCGCTGTTTCCAAGCTTTGTCTTGGTCTGCCCCTCGAACTGGGGCTCCATGAGCTTGACACTGATAATTGCAGTAAGTCCTTCCCTTACATCGTCTCCGGTCAACTTTGCATCTTCTTTGGAGAGCTTGTTGGCTTTTATGTAATCATTTGCTACTCTTGTAAGGGCAGTTTTAAAACCGATGATATGTGTCCCACCCTCATGGGTGTTAATATTGTTTGCAAAAGAGTGCACGTTTTCAGTGTAGCTGTCCGTATACTGCATTGCAATTTCTACGACCATATCATCTCTTTGCCGCTCGAAATAGATCGGTTTTTCGTGGAGGGACTGCTTTTTCTTATTAAGATACTCCACGAATTCCACTATTCCTCCGCTATAAGTGAAAGTCTCTGTCTGCCCCTCCGGGCTTCTTAAGTCCTTCAGGCTGATTGTAAGTCCACGGTTCAGAAAAGCCAGTTCTCTTAGCCTGTTTAATAAGATATCATACTGGAAATCTGTGGTCTCAAAGATTTTTGTATCGGGTTTGAAAGTGGTTTTTGTGCCTGTAATATCAGAACTTCCTATTTCCTTAACATCAGACTCAGGCTTTCCGCGGATATAACGCTGGAAGTACTTCTTTCCATCTCTGTTTACTTCTACATCAGTCCATTCCGAAAGGGCATTTACTACCGAAACCCCCACACCATGCAGGCCTCCGGAGACCTTGTAAGTATTCTTGTCGAATTTTCCTCCAGCATGCAGAAGCGTCATCACGACTTCAAGGGCTGATTTCTTGTACAAGGGGAGCGGATCGATCGGGATACCCCTCCCATTGTCAATTACCGTCACGCTTCCATCAGGGTTGATCGCGACATCGATCCTTGTGCAGAAGCCTGCAAGGGCTTCATCAATACTGTTGTCTACAACCTCATAGACCAGGTGGTGGAGCCCACGGCCATCTGTGCTCCCTATGTACATGCTTGGGCGTTTTCGGACAGCTTCCAGTCCTTCAAGCACCTGTATATGGGAAGCGTCATAAACCTGTTTATCACTCATCGTGGTTAATTCTCCATAAAAATCTGGTAAAGTTATTTATTTTAAATCTCATAACATATTATACATTTTTTAAAACTCGCAGGGTAACTCGGTTTGAAATCGAACCTTAAAAGTCGTGTCAATTCTCGGAGTCTTCGCTTTTTATTATGATACATATATATTTAATATTTCTGTTTCTACCCTAAGTCAGATTCAATATGCGCTCATACATTTTAAGCCTTTAGATCAGCCGTATATTTAGCCTGATTATTCTGTCCTGACTCTCTCAAAAAAGGTGATTTTTAGCATAATTTTATATCAAAAATAACCATTTCAGGCCAATTTTTCAATATGTTTTTAGTTTAAATAAATATTTTCTGTTTCACAAAGAAAAAATTGCTTCTCTCAAGGCGGTCAGGGAATGACTCGCGGCATTTAAGAAGTTTCAAAAAGTATTTTCATGATATAGATATTTTCAGCCGGCTTTCTGCAGATGTCCTTCATTTAGCATGAAAGTGCTTTCCAGCACTTTCATTTCTTTGTGCCTGTTATTCGAAGAATTTCATATGCGTTTTTTCACAATTTCTCATGCTAGACTGTCTCAAAACTCAAACCATTTCTACAATTGTATAATGAGGTTTTACCCGAGTTCCCAAAATTTAAGCGCATAAATCTAATTTCACTAATCTACTATGTCAGATGATTGTTATTTTAAATTAGAACTTATTATTCATGCTCTTAAGTTTAAGCACATAATAGGATATCAGAAGAACCTTATGCGCTTAAAAAAGCGGAATTTAGGATCTGGATATTGCTTCAAAAAATAGATTTCCAGTCAGGAAAACCCGAACTTCCCGCCTTGAGAAAGCTTTATTTCTCCAGATTTCCGCTTGCTCCCCTAAATAGTCAGAAGAATAACTTGGGGAGCCCGGAAACCTACAGGTCCGGGTTTTTCCTGAACTTAATTTAATTTATGAAATCAATAATTGATTCTTCGTGCTTTTTTCTTAGAGGACCTGCAGTCCCTGCTTTTCTGGCTTCAAGTGATATTCTTCCAAATCTGTTTTCCTGGAAAGGACCAGATACGGATCTGGACTCCAGGATTCCAGCTCCTGCCTGAGGGCCCAGGATCTGGGCAGACTGGACGCCTGTCATTATTGCCATTACCCTAACCTTGCCTTCGTAATCGTCCCTTATTCTTGCGCCCCATATTACATTGGCGTTAGAAGAAAGTTCATAGGTAAGCATAGAGGCAATTTCCTCAGCTTCCTTCAGGCTCAGGTCAGGCCCGCCTGTTACATGGACAAGGCTACCAGTTGCGCCTTTATAATCAACATCAAGCAATGGGTGGTTCAGGGCGGTTCGCACGACTTCAGTGCTCTTGTCCTGGCTCTTGGATTCCCCTACAAGCATTACGGCAACTCCGCCGCAGCTCATGATTGCCCTTATGTCTGCATAGTCAAGGTTGATCAGAGAAGGCACCGTAATAGTTTCAGTTATTCCTTTAACGGTTTCGGCAATTAACTGGTCCATTACTGAGAAAGCCTGGTCAATCGGAAGGTTGGGTACGTAGTTAAGCAGCCTGTTGTTATCCAGGACGATTACTGTGTCTGCTGCTCTGCGCAGGTCTTCGAGTCCTTCTTCGGCTTTGAATATACGTGCCCTCTCGACTCTGAATGGGCTTGAAACCATTCCTACAACGATTGCTCCCTGTTCTTTTGCAACTTCGGCAACGACTGGAGCAACTCCTGTTCCCGTCCCTCCTCCAAGTCCTGCTGTAACAAAAACAAGGTCTACATCCTTTAAAACTTCTTCAAAAGTGCCTCTTGCAAGTTCTGCGGCTTTCTTTCCTGTTTCAGGATAGCCGCCTGCTCCCAGACCTCTTGTAAGGGTCTTTCCTACAAGGATTTTCTTGTCAGCTCTTACATTGTCAAGGTGCTGCTTGTCTGTATTGATGCAGACTGTTTCTGCTCCTTCAATCCCTATATTGTAGAGACGGTTTACGGTGTTGTTTCCTGCGCCTCCGCATCCTATAATCATAATTCTTGGCTGTCCAAATTCTTCAAATTCTTCATCTGTGGAATTTTTTCGGAATTCCTTCTCTTTTTCGCTAAATTTCATTGCTTCCTGTACTATAGATTGCAATTTATCCCCTCGGTTGGATTCCATTTATTATATTTTTCTATTTTTTTCTTTCACTCACCACCCTCTATATCAGGGGGTAAATTTTGCTAATATTAAATTAAACTGGGGATAACCTGTAAAAACCTAATGAAAGATTTTCATCCGTTATCTTTAATAAGTTGTCACTCTTTTAATATTTAACATTTATTACATATTTAAACAGTATAATTAAATTGTATATAAAGTTTAAATATTTTATCCATAAATTTCATATATTTTACTTTTTTCTGCTTTTATTCCTGAACTCTCAGGGCAAAAGGCAAAAGACTTACGTAATGTTTATATATAGTAATTTTAATTTTTCTAGAAAGTCTCGTTTTTCAGGAAAGCTGTCCTGACCGCACATGTCCGGGCAATTTCTATTATCTCTTTTGCCTCTGCCATGTTTCCCTTAGATTATGAATATATAGTATCTGGACCACGTTTTCTTTGAGACTTCTAAACCGGAATATTTACAATTTAATGAAATTGTTTATATTATTGCTATTTATGTAGAATTCTCATCTTAAAAACTTTTTCGGTATCTTTCGATGATTTTGAGTCTCTTGCTTGTTTTTCAAGTGCTAAGGAGTGGTGCAAATTAAATTTCAAAGACTTATATATCCTACATTGCCATTAATGATATTTGGAAGTACAATTAATAGAGCCATTGCCAAAGTGAAAACTTGAAGTCATATTTCAACAATTCCTGAGTAAGAACCGAACATAAGTGTTTATATTAATTTAAGTCTAATACTTTGAAGTTTTTTCTGTCTCCCTGATTTTATTTATTCAGATCCGTATTTATTTATTAATATAGTAAGTTCGCTCTAAATACCATCTTTTTATCCCCAAAAGGAATAGTAAGATGACTTAGGTCTTTTTAAAATGCTAGTAGAAATGCTTCAGATTTCCTTTACTCTATGCGAAATCTCTTTATGTGATCCATGAAATCTCGGGAAAGCTTTAAGGCTACAAGCCCATTTTATCATGAGTCACTTTACTTTAACTCCTCACTAAATTGAACTCAGTAAAAGTTTTAAGTTATTTATTAATTACCCTTTACCTTCCTCAAAGTTCCCACTTCTTTCGGTTCAGGAGCCAGAAACGTGTTAAAAGCATTAATTTTTGATATGGATGGTGTTCTCGTAGATTCCATGCCTTTTCATGCAGCAGCCTGGAAGAAAGCTTTTCTTGACATGGACATGGTAATTCAGGACGAGGATATTTATGCAATAGAGGGTTCAAATCCCAGAAATGGCCTTCCCCTGCTGATTAGAAAAGCCAGAAAAGATCCAGAAGCTTTTGATTTTGAAACTATTACCGAAATCTACAGACAAGAATTTAACCGGATATTTAAACTGAAGACTTTTGATGGGATGAAAGAATGCCTTGAAATTCTTAAATCACGTTTTCTGCTCTCAGTAGTCTCAGGTTCAGACCGTTTAATAGTTAACGGGATCATTGATCAGCTTTTTCCCGGGATATTCGATACTATTGTCACAGGAGACGATGTTCTTAACTCAAAGCCAGATCCAGACCCTTTTCTTAAGGCAGTTGAGCTTCTTAATGTTGGAAAAAAAGAGTGTATTGTGATAGAAAACGCCGTTCTTGGAGTGGAAGCTGCAAAAAAAGCCGATATTTACTGTATAGGGGTCCCCACATACATAAAACCTGCAGAGCTTGATAGGGCGGATATTGTGCTGGGAGATCATAATAAACTGATAGAATGCCTCCTCAGCCTTGAGCCTCATTTCAGCCCTGAATTTGTTCCCGGGGGCAGATTATAACTAATTTCTGTTAAAACTTCTAAATAAGGAAGTGTGGCCCCTGAGGGGTCACAGCAATCTTACAGTTTCGAGGTTTGTGAGAGCACGAGTCTCGATCTTCAGTTTCTTATAAACGGAACTTGCAAGGTCAACACAGGCTTTTTCCTCTCCATGCGCGGTGAACACTCTTTCCGGGCGGGGCTGCATTTTTTTAACATACTCCATAAGCTGCCTCCTGTCCGAGTGGCCTGAGAAACCGTCTACAACCTGCACTTCCATGTTCATTTTCAGCATTTCGGTGCTTCCGTTCTTTCCTGTCATGGGGATTTCTTTCCATCCCTTCTGGATCCTGCGCCCAATAGTCCCGTCAGCCTGGTAACCTACAAACACAAGAGTATTGCGCTGGTCTTCCGCAAAGGACTTGAAATAGTCCATAACAGGCCCTCCATTCATCATGCCCGACGTTGCAAGGATTACACAGGGGTGAGGGTTCTGGATAATCTTCTGACGCATCTCGTGAGAGTCAACAGGCCTGAAGCATTCGGACAGGAAGGGGTTCTGGCCTTTCTGGAAGATCAGTTTCCTTAAGTCATTGTTAAGGTATTCGGGATGAGTTGCATGGATTGCAGTTGCCTCCCAGATCATTCCATCAAGGTAGACCGGAACTTCAGGTATAAGCCCTTTTCTTATGGACTCTTCGATCACTATCATAACTTCCTGGCTTCTGCCCACAGCAAAAGCAGGGATGACAACAATTCCTCCACGCTCAATAGTGTTCTTTACGACCATCTGCAGGTGCCTTTCGGCGTCTTTAAGTGCAGGTTGGAAAGCATTGGAATTTCCATAAGTAGCTTCACTGATAACCGTTTCAACCCTTGGGAATTTATTAACTGCAGGGTCAAAAAGCCTTGTTTTCTCATATTTGTAGTCTCCTGTAAAGACTACATTATGGAGCCCGTCTCCTATGTGGAAATGAGAGATTGCCGAGCCAAGAATATGGCCTGCATTGTGGAAAGTCAATTTTATGTCAGGGGCAATATCTGTTACTTCCTCATAGTCCAGAGGTATGGTGTGTTTGAGGGTCTTTGCTACCATCCCTGATTCATAAGGAATCTTCTTCCCTTCTTTTGCTGCCACATCGATGTAGTCAAGCTGGAGCAGCACCATGAGGTCTCTTGTGGGGGGCGTACAGTAGACAGGTCCTTCGTACCCATACTTGAAAAGAAGTGGAACAAACCCCTGGTGGTCAAGGTGCGCGTGGGTAACTACCACGGCATCTATCTGGTTTAATGGGAAAACTTCAGGAACATAAAGGAAAGGCGTCATATTTTCGTCCGAACCCACATTGACTCCACAGTCAATCAGGATTCTGGATTCAGGAGTAGATAGCAAAAAACAACTTCGACCTACTTCTTTACAACCCCCGAGAGCTGTAACCCTCACCCACTGGTCTTTTGAAGTACATACCCTGTGAATTTTCCTCCCCACGGTTTTAAGGATTTCCTTTCTTTCTTTGAGGTTGTTCCTCATAAACTCCCTTATATTTTTCACCGTACGGGACTTAATAGGAGGAGTACGCACAACTTTGGGAATCCAGCCAATCTGCTTTGTAATCTCTCTGAGGGTTGCACCATGTTTTCCTATTACTAGCCCGGGCTTTTCGGCTTCGATGATCACTTCCCCAGAATCGGGATCAAAATAGTAGCTCGAGATTACGGATTCTTTTGGAACAACCTCTTCAATTATAGAAATAGAGTCTTCAGGAGTTGCAAGCACCCTGGGGTCAGGCCGCATGGCAATTCGCGTCCTTAGATCTTTCGCAAGGTTGCGGATTATATTCCCGTCGTCTGCGAATTTTCTGGGCTCTTCTGTGTACAGAACAAGCTGAGGACCTTCAAATTCGACGTCAGTAATTGTAACTCCTGCGGGTAGATTTTTCTCAATTTTGTGTTTGAGGTCTAATAGCACGTCTTCAATAGGCATTAAGAATCTTCCTTTTTGTCAAAAAATCAAAAAGATCTGGTTATTGAAAAAATAATATTTGAAAAAGGTGTTAGTTTATATATAGAAAATAAAAAACCAACAATTAAATTATTAGTTTAGTTTAATGAAACTCTTCTGGATTTTACTTCTTCAGGATCCAACCTTTTGAATGCCTCCTTTGTAATTACGACTACATCGATATTTTCTCCGGAGGCAGAGTCTCTTTTCGTTGCATTGTGGATAGCCCGAATCGCAAGGTCAAGACCTTCTTTTACAGCCATATCTTCCCTGTACTGGTCTTCCAGTACTCCGTAAGCCATGGGAGAACCTGAACCTGTTGCTGAGATCCTTGTTTCTTCGATGCTTCCTCCAATTGCGTCCAGAGAGTAAATTGCAGGTCCGTTTTTGTCAACCCCTCCTATAAGGAGCTGGACCATCATGGGATAAAAACGGTTAGCATTTAAAAAGTTCGACATCAAAGTAGAAATCCCTTTGATTGTCATGGATTCTTTCCTGCGCATCTTGTAGAGCTGTGACTCTACACTTACCAATCGAACAAGCTGCTGGGCATCTCCTACCGAACCGGCAATGGTCATTCCTACCAGGTCATCTATCTGGTAAACTTTCTTTGCAGTTTTACTTGCAATGAAATTCCCCATAGTGGCTCGCTGTTCGCTTGCGAGCACAATTCCGTCGGTACAAACTACTCCTACGGTAGTTGTGCCCTTTAAATATTTATCATTATCCATAAACATACCCTCATAATATGTTAAAAATGAGAAAATGGCGCTAAAAAAAAATATTTTAGTTGAGGTGAGCATTTTTAGCTTAAATCGCAGGATTTAGCAATCCATTATCTCACATTATTAATATCGCTATATATAAGTTTTCCTCCATTTTCCAAATGCGTTTGCATTTAAAACCGGAAGATCAATTAAATAAATAATTTCTCTGTTTTTTATAATCAAATATCAGTAACTTGTAACTGTACATGTCATAAGTTTATCTTGAAAGTTCTTCTACTTCTTCAGCTAGCTTCTTTACCCTCTGAACAGTATCTTCAGATATATTTTTCTTATGCATGAGCTCTAATCTTTTCTGTATCGTTATCCTGTTTGTTCCTTTTACAAGGTTGTCTGCATGCGCAACGATTTTTTCCTCCAGACTCCTCGGGAAATAGTCGTCTTCAGGAAGTCCTAACTCTTTTGCTTCTTTTTTTGAGATTCCGGCTCCAATATGCCTTTTAATTATTTCGGCAACTGCAGGCTCTATCCCTTTGCCCATAGCCAGCCTGAATCCTTCTACTGCATGTGCAATCCCATCTGTCCTGCATCTTCCATAGTCATGCAAAAGAGCCCCTGTTTCTACAAGCTTCAGGTCCACATTCCATCCGGCTGCGTTTGCTTTTTCTGCAATTTCAACTGCCAGCAAGGCAACCTCTTTACAGTGCTCGATCACATTCGGGGCACAGCCTGATTCTTCAAGTATCCTTATTGCTTCGGCTCGTGTGGTCAAGATAGATCCCTTATGAAGAACTCAAAGCATCCACACGCTTTTTCAAGGCTCCCACAAAGAGGGAATTATCATAGAAGACCAGGTCTTCCCCACACATGGGACAGAGAAAGTCTGTTTCCATTGCTTCGTCAAAAAGAAGGCGAGCACAACCCTGCGGGCAAACGTAAAAAACATTATTTTCTTCAAAATCAAGGCGGGTCTTCAGATTCCTTAGCAGTTTTTTCTTTTCTTTCATAAGCTGGTGCTCTATATCGGAAAAGTCCAGGTGCCAGAGGTAAGTTAGCCATCCGCTATTCGAATCTCTTTCTCTGCGGCAGATTGCAAATTTATTTTCATTGAGTATAAAAAGAGTTCTTCTCACGGTATTTAGCAGAACTCCTGTCATTGTCGCAACTTCTTCATCCGTGATCTCGCCTTCGGGCATCCCTTCTATCATTTTAAGCCCGTCTTCTCCTACAAGTCTTATGAGGTATCCTCTAATTACCCTGTCATTCAAATCGATCAAAGTGTTCACCTCGCAAATCCCTTATATGAATTGAATATACCAGTATTAAAGTTTACATTTCAACTTTTATTAAGAAATTTATATCTGGAAAAAAACTGCACCTTTTGCAGCTGAATTTCACATTTCTCTATCACTTACTCTGTCTGTAATTCGATCTTTAATAAAAATCTTTAGCCTCTCTGCCCCACCTTCAAGAGATTTGATTGCCTCATCTCTTGTTGAAGCGAATGAAAACAGTGAAGTCAGAGGCCAGTCCGGTTCAATAATAGTTTCGTGGGGAGGGATATCCGCACTTTTTTCCCTGAGAATGACTTCCATGAGCTTTCTGTCTATAAAAAGTTCTCGATCCGAGTAAAGAACTCCCCTCGCAGCAAATAGTTTTGCTTCCGGTTTTTCCGGAAGTTCTCCTCTAAAGCAGCCAGCATGAGCTTCAAAAAGATTTATTCCCATAGCCTTTTCAACAGTGTCCAGGCTGCCCTGGAACCTCGGGTTTATTTCAAGCACCAGAGGCCCATTTTCAGTCACCAGATAATCAACTCCACTTGAGCCCAGGAGCCCCATTTCAAGAACCAATCCTTCTGCAAGGGTTTCCATCTCTTCTGCGTACTCTGTCCTGAAAGGGGTTATGTTTCCGCAGTAGGCAAATGGCAGCCTCGAAAGCCAGGGTATCCCTATTAATTGTTCGTTCACAGCAACTGCAAGAGATTCTTCTTTTGTAGAAAGCAAAGAGACACTTGCAGGTATTCCTTCCAGAAACTGCTGAACCACGATTTCTTTTTCCGTAAATCCCTGCTTGGCTAATTCTTCTAACACTGCCAGCATTTCCTGCCTGTTTTTTGCAAGCCTGTTAAATATTCCCCCTCCTCCTGTAGCTGGTTTGAGAATTACAGGATACTCTATTGTGTCCAGCTCATCGGGAGAATAAGAGCGAGGGTGCGGTATCCCCAGGGCTTCAAGCCTCTTTGCAAGCTGCAATTTGTTTGAAGCTTTCTGCACTGCTTCAGGCCTGCTGGCAAGTACAGGGCAGGGGAAGCTATATGGGTCCAGCATCTCCATTCCCGAGCCAGGCACGATTGCATCAAATTCAAGTCCGAAGTCATTCATTTTAGCGATTATCCAGTTAGGGTCAATCTGACGGAGTTCGCCTGAAGTCCTGCATTCGAGAACAGATGATGCATATGCACATTCCTGGAGGTCAAGGTCACAGAAAGCGTCTATAGAACAGACAGTGTAACCTGCCCTTTTTGCAGAGCAGACAATGTTTCGTGTGTCAAACCCAATTGCAAGGATATTCTGCATCTTTCCTCTTTTCGGATCTTTCATTTTTCCTGAGGAACATTGGAGTGTGCGAGTGCAAAGATTCCATATTCTGTTTTCAGAACAGGGATCTCGCTGCCTGCCTCTGCGTTAAAGGAGATCGGCTTTTTTATTACAACAGTTTCATAGGTCTCAGGGTCAAGCACAAGAATTGCGTTTTCTTCAATTGTTACCAGAACTGTAAGTAGCGCATCTCCAATGTTTGCGATCTTCTCTGCCCCTTTGAGTTCTTCAGGACTCGAAATAAAGCGGGAGCCGTCTTCAAGGCTTATTCCGTTTACTTTCTTTCCTGAACTTCTTATCTGGATGATTCTTCCTCTGAACCTTATCACATCTCCTGGTCTGAATTCCGGGAGGCGCATGGCAAAAGTAATCCTGTAGAGGTTTTTTCCGTCTTTCATGCCGACGAGTGTCGGAGATTCAGAGAAACTGCCTCCCAACTCAGAGATAATCATTCGGCAGACCTGCCTGCTTGCATTCATGGAACCCATGTAAAGGTCAATGCCTTCTTTTTGCTCCTGGGTATCAGTTATAAATGCCAGACGGTCGCCTTTTTTCTTCATGCTTTCCATAGCTACTCTGGCTATGGCAGCACAGCGCCTTTTTTCCTCTTCGGTCGGGAACCTGCCTGCTGCCCTTATCTGAATAATTGCTTCAAAATATCCTCCGGATTCACGGCTACACATGTCACAGGCTGTCCGCTGAACCCTTACTTCGGTCTCAGCTTCGGCATGCACCGGCTCCCCTCTTACTACCGCATCTAGTTCTGCTCTTACCATATATATATAAGGTGTAATTTCCTTCGGCTCCAGGTAGAGTTCCACGTCTCCTGCTTCGTTGTGGATAAATAGGGCGTTTTCTACGGCTTTCAACACCACTTCTTCCAGATTGCCGATATTTTCCCAGCATCTCCTGTGAAGATATGCTCCGCAGCTGGAACAGATCCTTACATGAAGTACAAGGGGCAGTTCAATTAGTTTGAAAGTTTCAAAGAAACAGTCCCTGCAAACGGGATCAAAAAGTTTGTTAGATTCTTTGCCACATTTCGGGCATGTAATGAAATTCATCAATAATCCTTACTGATAGTCTTCTTGAAGTAATTATTTTTAAAGTGTTCAAAAATAAAATTTTTTGAGTAACACCAGGCAGTTTATCTCTTAAGCACACTCATATTATTTAAGAATAGCTGGATCTTAGTCCTCTCTTTATTCATGCTCTTTACAGTCAGACGAAGTTTCAGGCTAACCGCTGCTGCATTGTATTTCTAAATTAAGGACTTTTATTCAACAACTACAAAATAACGCACTAAATTAATAATTCCAAAGTAATAAATTACTTTTTCTATCTACAATATGTAATAGTTTGCTTACAAACTACTGTGTAGAATATCTTTAAAAAAAGTAAAGTACCCGTGCAGATAGAGCACGGATGCTTTCATGTTAAAACCACATTTCAATTTATTTCTTTGGCGGCCAGTTCTTTTCCATCCAGCCAGGTAGCCTTCCTGAGTCCATTGGTCCCACAAGAACCCTTGTGTCGAGTGCGTCCTCAAGGTCACCCTGTAGACGTGCAGAAAGACCTGGAATAACTAATGTGTTGTGTGTTACATCCTTCTTAAGGTCAAATCCTGCGCTATCAAAGGAGGCCTTTACTTTCTCCGCGCTCAGCTGACCACCGGCTGCAGCAGCTTCCACACCAATACCATCGGTGTCAACTGCAAGCAGCCAGCAGTCGATTCCGTTTGAGGTGAGGTCGCTCTCTACAGTGTAGTATGTGAGGGCGAAGTTTGTGGTAAAGAGTACCGGGGAGTCTGCTGTCGGCTCTCCTACCTTGTACATCTTTGAGTCCACAGCAACAGGAGTCCTCGGGTCTGTGTAGATGGTATCTATCAGGTGGACTTCAGGCATGGTGGCATATGGCTCCATGCTGTGGAGGATCATTATGTCGCCGTACTTGATGGTAAAGATTGAAGCCATTACGGTTTCCCAGTAAGAAGCGCTAACAGGGTCAGCAATTCCAGCCATCCAGGCAGTGAACGGCAGGGCCATGATCGGATATGCGATATCGGTGTCGCCCTTAATGCCTGCTCTCCTGATCTTCAGGAAGTTGGTGAAGGTGTCTTTCAGTCCCTTACCGGTCGGGTAGGTTCCGGGGTCAAGGACGATATCCTTAATTCCTGCTTCTGCAAATGTCTTTGCAAGAGTCTTGAGGCCGTCAAGGTCATTGAAGACTGAAACAACTACAGGCACGTTGTACTCAAGGGCGAGTTCTCCTACCTCTTTCCAGTTGTCTTTGTTTGCAGCATAGAGCAGGGGATTCTTATCCTTTGCTACTTCGAGACCTGCTTTAAGCACTTCAGGGTTGAAGGAACAGAAGATCATGGGCAGGCCGACTTCTGCAACTTTCTTGACAGCTGCTGCAAACTTTGCAGGGTCATTGGATGCAGCTCTTATTGCCACACCATCGAGGAGCAGGTTGTGACCAACGTAGAACTTCTTGTAGTCCGCAATGCTCTTAACCCTCTCAACAAGGGCAGCTTCGTCCATGTTGTCTGCCACATCGAAGAACATCTTTGTCCTGTTGAAGAATGTCAGTTTGTGGCGGTACAGGACATCGTCCCCACCAATGTTGGCTGCTCTCTCACCCACACCAATGGTAATCTGGCGAATTTCAGGGGCAAGGAGTCTGTCGAGTTCTACAAGTTTCTTTGCAAACTTCTTTTCCTTAATCAGAGGTGGGCAGTCTTTTGTCTTGCCGGATCTGTCGATCAGAGTGGAAGCAAATGCCATACATGTAGTATGACCACATTCTCCACAGTTGGTCTGGGGTAGGAACTTGTAAGCTTCTAATGGGCTGTTTATTTTCATTTTTTACACCTCCGCGCCGATCCATTTGGCAATGTCAACTTGTTCGGTTTCAATCATACCAAAGAGAGTCTGGGTGATCTGTTTAAGGACAGCAACCGAGGTTGGGTGCATCATCATGAAGAGGTCGTTTCCTGCAATAGCAAGGGACAGACCTGTAACGATTTCCCAGATAGGTCCTCTGTATTCTCTCGGACCCCAGTCAGAGTCTTCTTTAAGTGGGGAGCTAACCATCCAGGATTCACGGGCACCCCATGCATTGGTGGTACCTGAAGACATCGGGAATGTCAGTTCATCATCACCCATAAGAGCTGCGAGTCTGATACGCTCCATGTTGGTGTAAGCGTAGTCGAGACCATATCCGAGGGCGGCAGTGGTCGGGTCCATGATGATTCTGTCTCTTGGGACGTTGCACTGCTTCATGAGTTTTCTGTTAAGTTCCTTCTGGGAGTTCATGTCAAGCTGAGTCCAGGAGAGAACGTCATGGTCGTATTTCAGTGCTGCTTCTGCAATTGCTGCATAGTCAAGGTTCAGGCTGGCAGATGCAAGCAGACAGCGCTCACCTTCTGCAACTTCTGCTGCTCTTGCAAGGACTTCTGGGTCTTTCTGTGGGTTCCCGGAACCACCGATTGCTATTGGCACATCAACTGCCTGCAGGACTTCTTCAACGGTCTTGGCAGCTTCTTTTGCAGGTGTGTCTTTAATAAGCGGGTCGGTTGAAATCAGGTGGATTGTAATCATGTCGGCGTTGAACTTCTCAACGTTCTTCTTTGCCCATTCTCCCGGGCTGTCCATGACATCATCATAGTTCTCTTTGACAGCTTTTGCAAGACCGATTCTCATGTCGAACACGTCAATTGTAACCTGGTTCCTGTTCGGCATTGGAGCGTCAAAATAGAATGGCAGGGCTTTTTCACCACCGAGTAGAACCCTCTTGCCACGGGTTCCACCGTCTGCAGACGTGTTGCCTATGGGCACTTCCTGGATCTGGGTTGTCCATTCTGCGATGTTAGCAACGTCAAACTTGGCAGGGATGAGATCCTTGAGTTTCGGGGCTGCCAGGGCAGGGGATATTGCGGGAGCTGTTGCAGGAGCTACTGCAGGGACACCAATGCCAACAGGATAGCCAAACATGCCTGCAAGTCTTGAGAAGTGCTGGGCAAGTACTGCGCTCTCCTGCCCTATAAGAGCAGCAAGCATTGGGTCAAAGCCGCCTCCGAGTCCACTGAGATCAATCTCAATGTCCCCTTCTATAGTCACACCTTCAAGGGATGTTACATCCATTCCCTTGAACATGTCTGTAATTTCTGATAACTTAACTTTCTTTGCCATGTAAACCTCACCTTTTTCGTAAGCTTTCCGTTTTGATGAGTGACTGTATAAATAAAGATGTAATACAGGATATATTTCCAGATGTTTTTTTCCCCAGTATACTAACAGGGACCGGGGCAGGAAGAATCCTGCTCCATTATTCTGTTTCTTTAAATACCGTTTGAAGCTCTTGTTCAGGTATGGATCCCAGCATCTTATTCCGGTATGGTTTTCTGCACAATTTAGGCCAGAAGGAAGCTGGGATCAGAATCCCAGTTTCTTTACTATTTTTTCGACTTCCATTGCAGCAATCGAATCATCCGGAATTTCAAAGAGAGGGATACCTTTTATGTCCATTTCCATAATTTTCGGGTCGAGAGGGATCATACCTATTAGATCAAGTTTCAGGTCCTCTGCCAGTTTAACAAGCTCTTCGCGGTTAGCATCTGTAACTTTGTTTGCAATAATGTGAATATTTCCAACTTTTGAGTCCAGTTCTGTGACAAGTTCACGAATCCTTTCAGCAGTCCGGAATCCTCTTCGTGAGGCATCAGTTACAACTAAAAGGTCATCGATGTCCCTGATGATCTTCCGGCTGAAATGCTCAAGCCCGGCTTCCGTATCGATGACAACTACATCGTAATTTACGATCAGTTTATCCATGATACCCCTGAGGAGGTTGTTTACATAACAGTAACAGCCTGAGCCTTCAGGCCGGCCCATGACCAGTAGATCGTAGCCCGGCATCTCTTCAATGATCTCATAAACTTTGCTTTTAAGTACTGACTCTTTGTTCATATCGGGGTTGTCAGGCTTCGGCTTCGTGATCTCATCCTGTAAATACTCCTTTGCGTCCCCGACTGTTTTTACGTTCTCACAACCAAGGGTCTCGGGAAGGTTAGCGTCTGCGTCTGCGTCAACTGCCAGTATAAACTTACCTTTTTTGGAAAGGTAGCGGATCAGAAGAGCCGCTACCGCTGTTTTACCAGTCCCACCTTTTCCCGTTATTGCAATTACTTTCGTCACTGTATACCCCTTTATTTTGTTTTTCTGTTTTAGGAAATCACCTATCGTCACTCAGTTATTTATTATTCCTTCTTCTCGCTGATGATCATCCTGTCAATGGTAATCTTTGCGTTCTTGAAGGTTACCTTTATTCCGCTGCCTGACTTGCCACCGGCCATCATCGGCATTGCTGGAATCTGGAAGCCAGCTGTGGGCATCATCATCGGAGCGGCTGGAACCGCGACTTCCTCTGCTACTTCCTCTTCCTCTTCCTCTTCCTCTTCAGCTGCTGCCCATGAGGCAACAACCGGGTGGTTCTTCTCCTGGAGGAAGGCTTTCAGGGATGCGATGTCAGGTGTATCTTTCTCGGTTGCGATCTTGTCTACGAGGTCAGCAGGGATAGCTTCGGTAATCTTTTCCTTAAGCATTGAGGGGAGCCATACAACTCTGTTCCAGCCTCCGTCAGCCTGGATGAACTTCGGAGAGTAGAAGTAATTGACTCCAATACCCAGGAATCCTATAATCTGCTTCCCACCACCGGTCTGGCCTGCCATCGTTGAGAACCCAATTCCATTCGGAGCCATTCCCTGGAATTCTCTGTTTACCCAGCCAATACCGTCGACTTCTGGGATGTAGAATCCGACCACTTCAAAACAGCCGCATGATGTGTGCGGAGAGTCGAAGAAAGAGTGAAGTTTTATCTTGTCAAACTCTCCGCCAGAGAGCTTCTTTGCAATCTCGTTGACTCCGGAATATTCACCGGTCTTGGCGTCGAGAAGTTCACCCTTTGCGATTTCAAACTGTGGGCCTTCCGGGTCGACCTTTGCTGCTGCACGACCATCGAACCAGTTGATAGCACCACAGAGAGCAATCCTGTCAGGAGAGACCACACAGACACTTGTCGGAGCAAAGGACTGGCAGAGAGTGCAGCCATAGAAAACGTCCACATCCTCATCGTGAAGATCCTTTGTCCTGGCATCTCTTGCCCTGAAAATCTCCATTGCTTCATCCATCTGCTTCTTGACTTCTTCCTCGTCAGTATAGAAGGTCACCTGCATTTTCTCGATAAAGGGGAGTTCTGTCTTGAAAAGCATCATAACAGCTTTTCCGAAAGGTTCAAGAGAATCCAGTTTTCCAGCAGTGTCTTTGGAAATTCTCATCCAGACGTCATACCTCTGGTTCAGGTGCATAATGCCCTGGCAGTAGTTGATGAAGTCGTGGACACGCCTTTCTACGACAGATTCAAGGTCAGGCTCTACAAGTTCTCCGCCTATGTTGAAGATCATTGCCCAGGGATAGGTCTTGCCCTCTTCCATTTCCTTGATATCTGGACCGACAATTGTAACTTTGTCATCTTCAATCTCGTCCATGGGCTTTGAACGAACAAGTTCGAGACCGATGGACTTTGGACCTCCGAGTTCAACGAACATTCCTTCTTTTCTTACTCTTTCCCCTTCAAACATCGGAGAAATCTCAAATGGGAATTCTGTCATTAATTTTTGCCTCCTAAATTAAAGTTATAATTCGCTAATAAGTTCATCCAGAGCAGCATAGTGGTCTGCCTTGCTAAGGTTTCCGAAGGACATTGTTGCGTTCTGGATGTAGTTTCTGTCAATTGCTATCGCTTTCACATCTGAAAAGTTCTTTGTTCCGGACAGCACCTGATTAATATAGTATTTTATGTGACCTAAGACGATGAGTGTGTCATAGGTCCCATTACCGTCTAGTCCTGGCCAATTAGGGTCAGTTACATAGAAACCCAGCTGGTGCAGGTTAATGTACTTGGCATCAACATCCTTGTCCAAAAATCCAGGCATTGAGCTGCCTGTTGCTGCAATCGGGATGTTTTTTGCTTTTGAGATCTTCACTACCCTGTCCAAAAGTTCCGGATCAAGGATTTTGGTCCCAACCACAATAAGCGGCCTCTTTGCTTTTGAAATCAGTTTAGCTGCTATCTGAGGAGTTGTTGCTTTGGCAGTCGTCACTCCATAGGTGGTGAAGAGCTTGGTGTTCCTGGTAGTGTCTACCATTTTCAGGCCTCCTTGCAAAGTCTCTTAAGGTTTGTTGGCTGTGCAGAGACGTCGAATTTGATCTTCGGACCGGAAATAATCTTCTTTCTCTTCCAGTCAATTTCCCAGCCGTGCTCTGTTTCCAGTCTCTTGAGGAGTGCTTCACGCTTGGCAAGTGGGAGGTCAGCTTCTGTTCTGACGAACTTCCACCAGTCATCGGGCTCTACACCAAGATACTTCACAGAAAGCTCCATCCAGTGGGTCAGCTTTATGGACCTACCCATGTTGTTGTCAGATGGACGGATGCAGGCCTTTGCCATCATCGGGATTGCTTCCTGCCAGGTTTCTGCTGTGGTTAGAAGGAATTCCGGAGCAGGCGGAATGTCCATTTCTGAGCCGTTTCTGGCGTCATAGACTTTCCACTTGGACTCATCATAGTTCTTGGCAATCAGGGCTCTCCTGTACTTGGAGCTGTGCGGGCCGAGTACTGCCGGGATACCAAGTATGTTGCATCCGGTACCAATTGAAGCAGCCTTCTGTGAGTATGCTCCCCAAGCAAGTCCGCATGCACCTACACGGGTGAGAGTATAGTCTGCAATTTCAGCAAGGTTTCCTGCGAGGTTTCTCTGGGCAAAGATTGCGGCAACTTTCTCTGCGGCTCCACTGATGTGTGCGTTGGACACACAGGATCCTGTGTTAATAATTCCACCACCTATGAATACACCAGGGAATCTTTCGTAAATGGTTTTGCCATCCTCATCTTTATACATACCAATGTCCATTGCGGAACATCCGCTCACAGCCAGGAGATAGTTTCTCTTCAGGAACTCTTCTGCAATGAGGTAAACATCTTTAGTACCATCTGGGTAGTTCGGACATCCGATTATTGCGATAATACCCGGGGTAGTTCCCATTACGAGGTTCAGACCTTCTCTTCTAATTTCTGCGTCACTTGCCTGCCCTCTTCCCGCTCTGACAAATCCTTTCTCTTCGCTGATAATTTTCTGTGAAGCCTTCTCAATTACGTTCAGAATTGGGATTTCTTTCTTACAGACCTGTTCACAGCGGCGGCACCCGATACAGACATCATGGATAGCCTCAAGGTACTCGTAGCTTCCCTTAGCTGCATATTCCATGGCTTCTGGAATGTCGAGCTCTTCTGGGCATGCTAGCAGGCATTCTCCGCACTGAACACACTTGTCAACATATGCTTTAAATTCCTCATCACTCGGGATCGCTGTCATGCCTTCTGCTTCGCGGATTGGAGCCATTACCTCTGCAATCTTCGGGACGAGCTCTCCAAGCTTCTCAAAGTCCAGCATTACACAACCAGGAATTGCTCCTGACTTAATCTCCTCAACTATTGAATCCACATCTGCATCTGTGCGGTCCGGCAGACCAAACAGAATCTTTTCGTTTGATGCGATCACCGGGATCTTAAGTTTCATAGATTCAGATAAAACATCACCGCGGACGCATTGTTCATCTACAACAATGACATCAGGGACTCCGGAGCGGATAACTTTCAGTTCTTTGGCCAGCGACCCTACGATCTTGGCATATGGAGCTCTCCTATCAGCTTCCTTGTACCTGGTCATATCGAATGCGGTGCAGCAAAGCCCGGCAATTTCCATCTTGTCGGTCAGGTTATTGTCTTCCATGTAGTCCATAATATAGGTTACACCGGCGACGTTGTGTCCGATTGCGATAATAACCGGCTTGGACTTGTCAATGGTTCCCATACCGATCTCGATAAGTGGGGCTTCAGGGTCAGCTTTCGGGAAGTCGTATGCTGAGATCTGGGCAATATCGGAAACTTCCATACCAACGTGGTCAAGACTGCCGCTGAAGAGGGCTTTTGAATCGTAGTCAATTTCTGCGCTTTCCTGTCCTGCGTGGATGGTTGCGAGAAGCTGAGTAAGCTCTTCCTCAACATACTCCATTGGAGCTCTGCATTCTCCAAGAGTCTTTGGGCTATATCCTGTACAGAGCGTAATATTTGGTGTCAGGACGTTCGATTCTCCAAGGCTAATCGGAAAGTCTTCTCCAAAGACGTCTATCACATGCTCAAGCAGGTGGCGGCCGTGGGCGGCGTGGCATGCAGTACCTGTAATTACACGGAGGAAGAATTCCCTTCCTGTATGGCCTGCCATGTCAATACCACAGGCACCTCTCTTGTTTCCTGATAAGTCACAAGGTCCATAAGTGCAGTAGCAACACTGATCACACATAGGGGTCAAAACAGGCTCATAGCGGTCGAGCAGGAGTAAGTTCCAGTCATTCCTGTAAGCTCCCATGCTTGCCAGTGGAGTCGGACCCATTGGCCCTAGTTCCTCTTCTTCTTTGGCAACCTCCTTTGCTGCCCCTACAATGTTGTTAATAGTGATCTGAACGGATTCCAGATCTTCAATAGAAAAACTCCCGGTAGTTAGTTTGCTCATTTGAGCTTTACCTCCTAAATTTGTTTAAAGTCGACTTCATAATACGATTGCAATACTGGTATTCGGCATATTCTTCATGATTATACATAATGTATTTTGCCGTCTGCTTTAAAGTTACAACCGTTTAATGGTGTTTTCTAGCAAAACGTTTTAAGCTCTCAAATTGAACTTTTAACGCTTTACCAACGTTTTTCGAATAAAAGCGTTTTTATAGGGAAATATTTCTCGTTAAAAAGTCGTTTTTCGGGCATTATTTCTTATCAATGTTCATTTTTACGCCCCGTTTCTTAAAAAAACCGTTTTTGCCAACGATTGAGACCTTAATATTGAGCAGAGGTCGCTACCGATGGATAATGAACACTAAAAGTTTAAATGTACCAAATCTATATAATATTTTCTAATTTGTAACACCCTTTTCGAACAGGGTAAAATGGAATGTGGAGACACATTCTTTGTAACAAAAACCTCAAAGACTTTATGCTTAAAAAATATGTTAGGCGCCGATGCATTCTGTTTTTCAAAAGATATCTTCTTTAATTTCAATAGTTTTTTTCTATGTGTTTTATACTTGTTATTAATTATTTTTTTTTTCATACCCAATACAAATAATTCTAAAGCCTATTCTTACTCAAACCCTAAATTCTGGATAAATCTTATCCGATTTACTCCTTTCTATCTTTTAATATATTATTGTCAATAATTTATGTAGATATTATAATAATCTATTATATAATGACATCAAAACTTATTTATATAGGGACGTTCTCCACTTCAATTTATGAAGTAAACGCTGTAAATCGTTTTCATGTTTTTTTCCAAAGTGATGCGTTTATAATCTCTCTATTTATATATTTATTAACAAAACTTTTGATTTTAATAATTGTTGCTTTAATTAAAACTGAGGCTTTAAAATAATTTTGATTTTAAAATGATTTTGGTTTTGTTTCTGGACTCCATTGCTATTAATATCATAAATCCTACATTCGGCAGGTCGACATTTAATTTTTCATAATTTTTCTTGATGCTGATTTTGAAAATAATACGTAGTATTTGTACGTAACATTTAGGTTTACATATGATCAATTAATAATATCTCATACTAAACTTTTATGAAGAAATGATCTAGTATTTATATATGTGGTCGATAGTTGAGCCACATGTTAAACCAACTTTCAATCTCATTTCTAGCCAGGGGTAGCATAAAACGACATCAGGAAAAATGTTCTGATTTTTAATGTCGACCTGCCGAATCTAGGTTAAAAAAACGAAATCAAACCTTGGCAAAGGAAAGAATGGCTAATTCCTCCGGACCAAAACAGTAGTTTTGTTGCAAATATGGAAATGGTTTTGGATGTTTATAAGCGTCCATTTGATCCAGGAAATCCTGTCATATGTATGGATGAATCTACAAAACAACTGATTGCAGAGACCAGAATTCCTGTCCCCTGTTCGCCTGGGAAACCAGCAAGGTATGACTATGAATACAAACGTTGTGGAACGTGCAATATCTTTCTTGCCTGTGAACCATTAACAGGAAAAAGAATGGTTAAAATTACTGAAAGAAAAACCAAGAG
Source organism: Methanobacteriota archaeon (assembly GCA_030054735.1). Taxonomy (GTDB): domain Archaea; phylum Halobacteriota; class Methanosarcinia; order Methanosarcinales; family Methanosarcinaceae; genus Methanosarcina. The sequence goes on from JASGVX010000143.1 coordinate 88,547, forward strand.
AGACCGGGCTTATTTTTTGGAAGAAATTGCGAGTCAACAGGAAAATGCAGACAAAATTACACTGATAATGGACAATCTGAATACACATGTTCCAGGATTCTCTACATGAAGTATTTCCAGTAGCGAAAGCGAAAACACTATGGGATAGGTTTGAGTTTGTATATACCCCTAAACATGGAAGCTGGTTGAATATGACAGAGATAGAATTGAGTGTACTCACGGGACAGTGCTTAAAAAGAAGAATGGATAAGATCGAGATTGTTAAGAAAGAGACATTGGCCTGGCAAAAGTTCAGAAACAACAGAAATGCAAAGGTTAATTGGCAATTTACAACAGAAGATGCAAAGATTAAATTGGCAAGACTTTATCCGACAATTCAGAAATGACGAGACACTAGAGAGTTTGAGAGCCTGAAAAAATGGGCCCCATATTTTTTGATCGATTGAACTTCAAGCACAGGGTTGATTTTTCGCTTTTGATCTTTGATCATTGCCGGGGGTTCAGTTTCGTGGCTTGGATACCATGCTCATCCCCACTCAACGACTGAGAGTGAGCTTCCCTAATATAAAAAGAATAAAGAGGAGCAATACCTTTTTTCTGACGTTTATGTCTTTTATGCAATTTTTCAATCCTGCCTGCAAAATGGACCAAACTCTCTTCGCCTGGAACAAAAAAGAGGGGAGGTAGAATAAATACTCCAGTCCGATTAGTCCACAACTTATTAAAAAAAGATATATAAGTAACAACATATACTGTGCAAACTATTTAAAAATAATATATGTATAAATTATTATATTGTAGAATATTGTTGACAATGTTGGAGTGAACTTGTGAAATAGAAGTAATTTAGAGACCATGATGAGAAGGACAGTTACTTGGAATGAAAGCAAGAAAAAATTTGGAGTCAATGGGGAAAAATGGAATATTTGTGTATATATATTTTTTTACAGTATAGAAATAGATCTCATTGAATATCTTGTTGAACATCTCTAAACTAGCAAAACCAAAAAATAAAATCTAGAGACTGTAATACGTCTCGAATCTGCCAGCTCAAATACGTAAAATTTGCATAAATTTCTCTTTAAAAAGCAGCTTTTTATCGTCGAAATGTACGTGCAGGAATATAAACCTACATTCGGCAGGTCGACATTAAAAATCAGAACATTTTTTTTGATGTCGTTTTATGGTATCCCCTGTCTAGAAATGAGATTAAAAGTTG
>JASGVX010000144.1 GCA_030054735.1 Methanobacteriota archaeon
TTAATTCGATTCTTGAACCATATCTAGATTTAGATGTGAAAAGAGACATACGGCGGCGTTTTCATAGTATATAAAGGTATCGGAAAACATCGTTTAAGGAAAAGTAAAAAATTAGTGAACTACTGAGACTATTATTGTGAACAGAGTGATTATTAATGCCCATAATATCCAACTCCCATCAAAGAGGCTAACTCGCACCTTAAAAATTCTATTTTCGCGCATATCCAGGGGAGATTGTACTGGTTGAATGTTCCTATTTTCTAATTTGAATTCAGAGAAGAAGTCTTCCTGTCCATCTTTCTGATGAGAGTTTTTCATCGGGCACCAGCCCATCAGCTTTTTGATCTGGTCAAAAACAAAAGTCTTATTGGGCATTTATTTTCTCTCCAGAATTATGTACGACTTCTTCCATCCGTAGCCTTTGTCAATATAAATCACTTTATTGTTCTTCTTCTCCCAGTAAAGTATCTGAAGATATTCAAGCCACATAATGACCAAGAAACCTCCAATGAATGAAATCATTGCTTGAGCAGCAAGTGCCCCAACATTAGCTTTAATGTAAGATAGCACAAAATAAACCACAAAAAAGGTCGCGAATGTAGTAATTTTTCTCTTATTTGAGTACTCGATAACTGGTTGTTTAATCAGGTTGTCATAACTTTGCATTTGAGTCTTCCAGTAAAGTATTGTGGCTAACAGGGAAATAAAAGACCCGGCAAGTAAAAAAGTCATATTTATGCCTGTTAGATTAAATACCTGGAGACAGATAATAGTGACAAAAGTGTAAACGAGGAGAGTTCGCGTACTTGCTTTCCGTATCCAGCCGGGATTTTTCATATTTCCGTTTTCTCTCCCTGCTCTGTCTGGAATATCAGATTCAAAATTTTCAAGGTTAATATGCTTTCTTGCTTCATGTGCTCTAAGATTAGGACACCAGCCCATCAGCTTTTTGATATATTTCAGAGCCATAGTTATTACTCCATTCATGAATCTAAAATGTAGATTTCTGGCTCGTAATACCCACCCAGAAGCACTATTTTTCCATTTTTCTTTTCCCAGTATAGATCCGTAAGGTAATAGAGAAAAGCTGTCAAACAAAAACCGGAAATGAACGCCAAAACGACTCTCCAGTCAAGCATTGAAGACTGTATAAGCAGTGTTATCAGACTTAATATTCCAGCTATAGTTATCAATTTATTTTTCGTCCGAACACTTTTGCTGGAGTTTTTCACTTTATTCAAGAAATGCCAGTTCCAGATGCAAATAAGCAGGTTAAAAATTGCTCCTGCAATTAGTCCAGACATGAAATATTCATCTCCGGGATCTACCCCCAGAAATCCAATTCCCAGTATGGAAAAAAGAGTCAGCCCGGAGGATATAATTAATGCTCTGTTATGGCGTATGTTCCACCAGCCGGCTGGTAATACCAGAGGATTTTCGGCATCCTTTCCTCCGGACTGACTACCTGCTCCAAAATATTCAGTATGAAAGGAATGCTGAGTTTCAAGCGCTTTTGCATTCGGACACCAGCCCATCAGCTTTTTGATCTGGTCAAAAACAAAAGTCTTATTGGGCATTTATTTTCTCTCCCGAACAATGTATGATTTCTTCCACGTTCCGTAACTTTTGTTGAAATAAATTGTTTTATGGTTCTTCTTCTCCCAGTATATCAGCTGGAAATAGCTCAGCAACATACAGACCATGAAAAATCCTCCCACAAATGAAAACGTTGCTTGTAGGGCAGCTTCATATCCTTTCATTAGAAGGATAAATAGCAAAATAAGTAATACATACGAGAGTGTAGAGTACAGCTTTCCTTTGTTCGAACGGTCAACTACCGGATGTTTTACCAGAGCATCATACCTTTTCATTTGAGCCTTCCAGTCAAGTATTATGACTGACAGAGAAACGAAAGATCCGGCAAGTAGATAGATAAGGCTTACTCCCTGAATCGGGTTTATATCCGGATGAGTAATTACCAGGAAATAAGCAAGTGTAAGAAACGTGCTAATTAGAAGGATTTGCGTACTTGCTTTCCGTAGCCAGCCGGGATTTTTCAGATCTCCGTTTTCTCCTCTTGCTCTGTCTGAAATATCAGATTCAAAATATTCAAGGTTAATATGCTGTCTGGCTTCATGTGCTCTAAGATTAGGGCACCATCCCATCAGTTTCCTTACCCTTTCGAATAATGCGCTCATTGTCTATTCTTTCCCCCATTTCACCTGCTTTAAGTCAGACATTTTCCACCAATTCTTTCAATTTTCCAAATAATTCGTCAGCTATTTTTGTAGGGTCTTCTGCACTATGGAGTTTAAGCTGCATTTCCTCTGCAAAGTCCCAGAGGAGTTCTATACATTCCCTGTACCGATCGCAGGACCCGCATTCTCCCTCGTGTTCGTACCAGACCTGCATCCCGTGTTTTGCCGAGACAAAAATTATTGCACTGGCTTTGAAAGGAATCGATCTGCCAAAGAGAATTCCCTTCTTTGAGTCCAGTTTCTCCACTTCTATCCTGTTTGCCCTGGCCATTCCAAGCAGAGTTTCCTCGATACGTTTATCCATACTGAGGAGAGCTCTTGAAACTGCCTGTCTGGAGACTCCGAAATGCTTTGCAATATTAATGTTCGGTATCCCGTTTCGGCGCAGGACCCAGAATTCAAACTGTTTTTCACCTGCCGGAAGGAACATGTGTAAACATCTGCATGTTGACTATATATAGCTTTCTATCCCTTTTATTTTTTGTGCCTTTTACTTGAAGATTTTTACTCTCTGACAGAATGCATCTAGACATTTGCACGATTGTTCGATGATCTGGCCATAAAAGATATATTGAAAATAGTTAGAACTTATTTACAGGTAGAAATATCGATTAAATTATATAATTATAGATAAATGACTCTGAAAATAAGTTGTTGATTCTGGAGACAAAATGAGGTATGCTGTGCAGAAAGAAGACCAATCAGTAAACAACCTGGAAGTCCTGTTTCTTTCGGAAGACTCCAGAAAATTGGTACAGGCTCTCTCCAATGCAAATTCAATAAAAATTCTGCAGCTCCTGGGAACGAGAGGTATGTCAGCCGGCGAGCTTGCAGAAGAGCTCGGTTTGGGCTTGAATACTCTCAAATATAATCTGGATTCCCTTCTCGAAGTCGATTTGATTCGAATTTCAGGGACGAAATGGAGCCAGAGAGGCAGGAAAATAAAGATCTATGAGCCAGTAGAAAAAATAATAATCCTTCTTCCTGGTCGCAAAAATGTCAGTGAGACAGGCTGTCTTAAAACTAAAACCATTTCTACAATTGGATAATGAGAACCGTTGACTTTAAAAACATGACCACTTAAAACAGAGAAATTTAGATATGAATTAACCTTATAGTAGAAAAAATTGACACAATTGTAGAATTAACTTTAGTTTTGAGACAGCCTTGAGACATCAATTTTTGAAATGCTCATGAAGCAGAAGGGAGAAGATTTCTGCATAATAGGAAACTGATTCTTTTTAAATTCCAAAAATATAACCTTAACTCCTATCTTTTGTAGGGAATATATTGAATTTGAGAGTTTTATCTAATTCTCTTACTTTCTTAGGAAGTTCAGTAATGATACTTTTTTCACCGAAATTATCAATACCCGTTTAGCTGAGACCTATATTTTTCCGATGCCTTAAGCCAATCTTCCATCAAAACCTGATATTTTCTTCTGCATTTTCAGTCACTCCAGTGCTAAAAGAATTTCCAGACTAAGAACCGATTGATATATGCCGGAAAATGCTATTAAGGTAAAAAATCAATCAGGAAACCGATAAGACTCAGGGTTTGATGTAAATGAAACGTAAAGAATTTCGGGAACTTGTCTCTGTAGAAGAAGCACGAAAAATAATAAATAGCCTTCAGGTCCTTCCAGAAAAGGAAAATCTGGCCCTCGAAAACGCCCGCGGAAAAACTCTTGCAGAGGATATAGTCAGCAAAATCAATGTACCTCCCTTCACAAGAGCGGTTATGGATGGCTACGCCGTCAGAGCAGAAGATACCTATACCAGAAGTGGAACAAAACCTGTAAAACTTAAACTCCTTGGGAATATCCCCGCAGGGTCGGATGAAAAATTCAAGGTTTCGGCAGGAGAAGCCGTGGAGATTGGAACAGGAGCTCCTATTCCCGAAGGGGCTGATGCTGTTATTATGGTAGAGAATACATCTGAAAAAAACGGGACTGTATCTATCTTCAGTCCTGTAACTGTGGGGGAAAATATCATGAAAGCAGGTTCCGATATCCTCAAAGGGGAAAGGGTTCTGCGCATGGGAAGGAAAATCGGCACAAGAGAAATCGGGGTTCTGGCTTCCATAGGTAAAAATGAAGTCTCCGTACTCAGGCTTCCTGTAGGGATAATTTCTACCGGAGATGAACTCGTCAGCCCTGGAGGAAATCTGGCCCAGGGGGAGATATATGACGCAAACTCTTATACGCTGCATGCAGGAATTCAGGAATGTGGAGCTATCCCTCTGCTTTATGGGATTGTAAAGGATGATGAGAGAGTAATGAGAAAGGCACTTGAAACTGCAGTTTCTGAGTGCGCCCTTGTCCTGACTTCGGGAAGCACGTCCTCCGGGTCAGGGGATGTAATGTACAGGTTAATAGACGAAGCAGGAGAGACCCTTGCCCACGGGATCAGCATAAAACCAGGAAAACCTGTTATTATTGGCGTCATAAAAGGCGTCCCGGTTATAGGGCTTCCAGGGAACCCCACATCTGCTCTAATGATCTTCAATGAATTTGTGGCTCCTCTGCTTAGAAAATCCCTTGGAGCGGATTCAGGAGTCAGAAAAAAGGAAAAAGGAATAATGGGTACGGGTCTGCGTTCTGAGGGGAGGCAGCAACTCCTTCCCGTAGGAATGGTCAGGGGAAGAATTTATCCCGCAGACCGGGGCTCAGGCGCCATAACCTCACTTTCCGGAGCAGACGGCTTTATAGAAATCCCTTCAAAGACAGAGTTTATAGAAGCAGGCACACCAGTTGAAGTGACCCTTTTAGGAGAAGTTGAAAAAACAGACCTCCTGATAGCAGGTGCTTTCTGCCCTGGACTTGACGTCCTGGAAGACCTCAGCAAGCTTCGCTTCAGAACACTTTACACGAGCTCAAGCGGGGGTTTCAGTGCAATTGCTGCAAAGACGGCTGATATTTCAGGCGTGAATATGCCCTCAAAAGCAAAAGGGAAGGAAGGGACTCTATACAATATCCCAACAATCGAGAGTATGAAGCTTTCAGGTGCTGTGCTTGTCAAAGGGTACAGGCGGGAAGTCGGGCTCCTTGTCAGGCAAGACAGCCCTATTACCGGACTTGAGTCCCTGTCAGGCAAGCGTTTGATTAACCGTAGCAGGGGTTCGGGGATGAGGGCACTCCTTGAGATGAAAATAGAGGAATTTGCAGGAGAAAAGGGAATAAACAAAAAAGAGTTTATAGACTCGATACAGGGATACTCTTCCGGAGCGAAATCCGAAGTTGTAGTCTGCGAGACCGTTCTTTCAGTGAAGGCGGATGCAGGAGTGGGTTTAAAGAACTCTGCGGAAAAAAATAGAGACCTGAAATTCATAAAATTTGCAGAAGAGGAATATGACTTCCTGGTCAGAAAAGAGGTCCTCAATACTCCTGAAGTCAAAAAGTTTCTTCAAACTCTTGTCTCTGCAGAATTTGCCTCAAAACTTCCGGAAGGGCTGCAGGTATATGAGAGAACCGGAGAAATTATTCCTTTTGAATGAAGGTGCTTGTTATCCATAATCAAGATATGACTGCCCATCAAGAAGGTTTAAAAATCATTATACTTATTGAGTAATATAAATAAAAAAATTACTTTGTAAAAAATTTACTTAGAATTCAGGACAAATCAATAAAATAATTTAATAACAATAAATTATTTAATGAATAAATTTCAGTATTAAAAAACATTCAGGACACTAAAAGTATTCCATAGGTTTATATATTGCATCCAACTATTCAGGATAAAATATCCTGAAAACGGATCTGTTTTGGATCAAAAAAGATTTATAGAGACCGTTTGGGTGCGGTTTCTTTTTTAGAGACTATGAATATCATTTCTTCATTCCCGAAATCGGCAGGTTTCAAATGAGCAGCATACAGGAACAAATACAGGAAGTAGAAGAAGAAATCCGAAAGACCCGGTACAATAAGGCAACTTCCCACCATATAGGCAGGCTGAAAGCCAAGATAGCCCGCATGCGGGATGAAATTGAGAAGAAAGCCTCCTCAAAGGGTGGAGGTGAAGGTTACTCGGTCAAAAAATCGGGAGACGGTACCGTAACTCTTGTGGGCTTTCCATCTGTAGGGAAATCCACGCTTCTGAACAAAATTACTGGCGCAAAATCAGAAGTAGGAGCATACGAGTTCACCACTCTTACAGTTGTACCCGGAGTGCTTGAACATAAAGGTGCAACAATTCAGTTCCTTGATGTACCTGGGCTTGTAAAAGGCGCATCTTCAGGACGCGGGCGCGGGAAAGAAGTTATATCGGTTATCCGCAACTCCGATATGGTCATCTTTTTGCTCGACGTTTTCCAGCCAAAACACTATGAAGTGCTTATGGACGAACTTTACCAGGGAGGAATCCGCGTAGATGAAGTGCCCCCTGACGTAGCCATAAAGAAAAAGGACAGGGGTGGAATCGAGATTAACTCAACCATCGACCTGGACCTCGATGAAGAGACCATCAAAGCCGTGCTGGACGAATACAAAATCCACAATGCCAATGTCCTGATAAGGGAAAATATCACTGTAGACCAGCTTATCGATGTGGTTCTGGGCAACCGGAGTTATGTCCGCTCTTTGATTGTAGTCAACAAAGTTGACCTTGCGTATCCTCAGCTAATAGAAAGCTGCAGGAAAATGTATCCGGACGCGATTTTTATCTCAGCTCATGAAGGCATAAATATAGAGGCTCTCAAGGATGCTATTTATGACTGTCTGGGATTTATTCGAGTTTATCTGAAACCACAGGGGCAGCAAGCAGATATGGAAGAGCCCCTTATAGTTATGAGCGGGACGAACATAGGCCAGATCTGTGACCGCCTGCACCGTGATTTCCGCAGAAAGTTCCGCTATGCCCAGGTCTGGGGTTCATCTGCAAAACACCCTGGACAGAGGGTGGGACTTGAACACACCATGGAAGATGAAGATATCCTTACGATAATCATCCAGAAGTGAAATAACTAAATAGTAAAAGAAAAAAGGAAAGCGAAAGGAGAAATCGGGCTTTCTAATCCGTCATATTTATTCAATTTTTTCTGAATTTTTTAAGTATATGAGGTTTTGCGGATCAAATTTTATTCATATTTTATTATTTTCCAAACCCGTTTATTAAATCCAACTTTGTTTCAAATCAAACCCTTTTCTTAACCGATTTTTGAATATTCTTAGAGTGCCTGTATTGATTCAGAGTTTCTGGAGAAAACATTTCTCTTTCTGTCATTCTCAGACTCGATTGAGTTTTTAGCCTCAACTTCCTCTTCGAATTCAGCAGCGCATTCGTCAGGGCTTTTCCTTGTAAACTGCCCAGGGACTTTCCTTTGAACTACAACCTTTCCACCTGTTCCGATACCATACCTCTTCTTTGCAGCCATGATTATTGCTGCAAGCATACCGGAATAAGAGATATTTGCATAAGCCGACATCTTAGCAAGATGCCCATCCCAGCACCATCCAGGGTTAGGATTTACCTCAAGAAGTCTTGGCCTGCCTTCAGCATCAAGTCTCCAGTCAAAACGGGCATAGTCACGACAAGCCAGCCTTGTAAAGAGGTCAAGGCAGCTCTTTACGACTTCTTTTTCTGTTTTTTCAGGGAGCTCTGCAGGTATGGATTTAATCTTCCAGTACGGAGAGTCAGGTAGCCATTTAGCCTCATACCCGCAGATCCTGGGAAGTTCCTCTGGAACTGCGGAGTAATCTTCTTCCGTGATGGGCAGTACAGTACAGGCAGGTGGGTTTCCGATTATGCCAACACTGATATCTTTACCCGGAAGGAATTCCTCTAAAAGAAAAGGCTTATTTGGCCCTATTTTTTCCCGTGTTTCCTTAATGATATCTAATAACTCTTCCCTGCTGTGGACCATGCTTTTCTGAGTGATCCCGAAACTTGAATCCCCGGTATTGGGTTTTACGATCAGGGGGAAAGAGAGAGTAAGCTTTGAAATATCAAAGTCATCGCTAACGAAAATTCCCTTTGCCACAGGAATCCCCATCTCACGGGCTACCCCCCTCACAAGAGATTTATCATAGCAGCAGGCAAGGCATTGTGGACCTGCGCCTGTGTAAGGGATGTTAAGCTGCTCAAGCATTGCAGGAACATGCAACTCTTTTGCAGGGTCGTTGTAAAAACCTTCATCACAGAAGTTGAGTACAAGGTCAGTTTTTCCTGCTTTCTTTCTAAGGTCTTCAAAAAGACTTTCGTGCCTGTCAAGGAAGGTAAATTTCATGTAAGGGATTTCGGCAAGAGCCTTCTTCATCCTGTTAACAGTTTCGAAATCATCATCGTCAAATACACAGGCGGGTTTGACCTGGTCTTTCTTTTTCGGGTCTCCAAGCACTACAACAACATTAAGGGGCTTTTTGCCTTCAGCTCCAGAAGCCATAGACGGCTCAACTTTCTCAACCGTAGCTGAAAGAAGAACTCTCTGTTCCATCATCCCTGCGTCCTGAGTTCCTGTTGATACAGGGCTGAAGGTAGTATGAAATGTAGGGCTGCTAAAACCTGATGCTGTAAGCAGTTCAAAAAGACTTTCCCTGTTGTACATCCTTTCAGCGTAAAACTGGTCTGCAATAATTCCTCTGTCGATACGGCATATAACCTCCCTGCAGATCAGACGTTCACCATCGGATGAAAGGGCTCTTTCCCTGCATACAAAATATTTCCTGCCCAGCCATTCCCATGACCTTGGCTGGAAATTCTTTTTCAGATAATCCCCATCTGAAGCGTCAATATAGACCTTACCCCCAGGCTTCAATACTCTAAAAACTTCTTCAAGCACCTTCCGGTCTTGCTGAGTGGAATCAAAGTATCCAAAGCTGTTTCCGAGAATGGTAACTGCAGAAAAAGTGTCAGATGGATAAGGCAGTTTTCTTGCATCCCCTTCCCTGAACCTGACCTGCAAGTTTTCCTTATGAGCTCTTGTTCTTGCTTTTCGGATGAGGTACTGGGATCGGTCATAGCCTTCAACGTTTGAAAATCCTCTCCTTGCCAGCTCCAGGACATGTCTACCCTGCCCGCAGCAAAGGTCAAGAAGTGAATCTTCAGGGTCAAGTCCAAGGATGGAGACTATAAGATCCGTCTCTTTCTTTGTAACTTCCAAATCATCCAGAAGGTCGGCATCGGTCTTGAGATAGAGAGAATTAAAAAGAGTCTGCCACCAGTCGGACCGGACATAGGTTTCAAGGTCTTCGACAGGCCCTAGGGTTTTCGTCTGTACGGTACCTTTAGCGCGTTTGCGCCTGGTATTTGAATCGGTAGTATTCTGGGTCATGATTTGATATCTTCCAGAAAAAAGTGTATGTGCACTCAATATATCAAGTTTATCGGAGGTTTAGGAAGTATTTAAATAAAAAGGGTTAACCAGAAAAACTATTAAATAATTAATAGGCATTAAAATAGCATTTACGGTTATAAAGAATCTTATAATCCCATTTAAGGAAATATTTTTGCTTGTAAGCTTAAAGGAATATAAAGTAAACAATAGTATTTAAAATACAAATTAAGACACCAATCTGAGCAAATTCTATAAAAGAAAATGTTTCACCTTCTTTTTCAGCGTTTTGAAGAATAATAACGTTGCTTGCAGCCCCCAGGATTAAAAGATTACCTGCAATTGTACTACCAGCAGCGAGAGCCATTAATTGCTCCTGGGAAGCCCCATCTCCCATTGCAGGAAGATAGAGCGCAACAAAGGGTACATTAGAAATAAGCTGGCTGAGTATAATACTGAGAGCCAGGATAGTAGGAAGCGAGCCTAAATGTGGAGACATCCTGCTGAGGAGTTCCTGACAGGTCCCGGAAATCCAGACGCTTTCCATAAGCACGAACATTGAAACAAAGAAGACCAGAGTCGTCCAATCAATGTTCTTTACGACCTCAGTACGCCTTTTGCTGAGGAATATGGGAGAAGCCGAGAGCAGGGCAATCCAGCTCAAACTGAAATCCCAGGCAGGAAAAAACTCCACTAAAAGGATCTTACATGTGATAAAAGTAAGCAGCAGGAAAAGTGACTTCTTTGATATATCTGCAAGTTCAGGGTCTGAAATAACCTCTTCAGAATGGACCAGTACCGGTTTCCCGAATTCCCGATTGAAAAAAAGTCTGAGAACGGCATAAGCAAGTGCAAGATTTATGATAGTTGGCAGAGCCAGGGAGCTTAAAAATGTCACAAATGGGGAATCAAGCTTTCCGTCAACTGCGATCAGAAGGTTCTGAGGATTTCCTATGGGACTCATGACACTCCCTGTAGTTATTCCGAAAGCCAGGGAAAAGAGCATGAGTTTGGGAGTTACACCGTATTTCCGTGAAAAACGAAGAACCAGCGGGGTACCCATAATAGCAAGGGTATCATTCATAAGGACTGTAGAGAGGAGACCTGTAGAAAAAATTACAAGCAAAACAAGCTGGTCCGTGTTTTTCGCCCTTGAAAATATCTGGCTTCCAAGACAGGCCAGATACCCACTCCTGTTAAGTGCTTCGCCCACACAAAAAGCCCCGAAAAGAAAAAGGAGCACATCAATGTTGATTGCCCTGAGAGCTTCTTCAGGTGAAATTTCTCCAAGCAGCAACACAGCCAGAGCTCCAAGGGTCATAACCTGCCAGATCTGCAGCCTCAAAGACCCTACCTGCCTTAGAGCAGTGAGCAGGAGGACAGAAAGGAGGACAATAACAGAAAGGTCAGGAGAAGATAAAAAAGAGGATATAGAGGAGGGGACAAAAGAATCTGCTATCATAAATTCCGCAAGCTTGCTGACATTAATTTAGAGATTAAATTAATATAAATTTTTAAAGTGATATATTTACAGGTATAAAATTCCTGCGCCTTCAAATGCAGTTACCTGATAATAGATATGCGAGATTACAGGAATACGAAATATTTAAAATGAACTGATCAATATTCTAGAATATGGTTATATGGTTTCCTTTTTCTGCAACCATCATGAAGGAAGAAAATATATTTGTTTCAATATGCCCGGAAGCGGACTTGATTTGTAATGGAGAAACTGTCGAAGAAGCCGTTGCAAATCTGAAAAAAGAGGTGGAAAAATTTCTGGGGGAAGAACTGTCTCAGGGCTTTTCGAGAATAGTGTATTATTAAGAAAGATTAAGAAACTCTTTGTCGTTAAGTTTCAAAGAAAGGGAAAATTATTGAAAAAACGTTGAAATCTGAAAAAAGAGATAGTAACCTGACTTTGACAGTTAAATAAAAATACGTGCTCTTTGTTTTGTGTTTTTTGATAAAATGAAGATCACAAAACATAGAGCCTTCCCTAGAATTCCTAACAAGAATATAATTCTAACAAGAATATATGTGTTACCTATCGGACCTATTCTTGCCGTCCAACTCTTTTATGAAAAGCTTAATTTCTGTGTTATTTTTGGCAAACATAAAAGCAAAGGTCATGATCTCAATAGTTTACTAATCGGTTTGTTAAGTTACAAGCTAAATTCGGCAGGTCGACATTAAATATCATTAATATTATATCTCTTCTCTGATCTCCCATAGTAGAAAAAAACATCAGTAGAAGAGTTGAATCCTCCTTAAAACGTACAAAATTCTTAGGTCATCTCGGTCTTATTGCAGGAGTTTTCCGAGAACTTGAAGTTGACAAACTGATCGATGAGAAGCTTCCTAAAAAAAGGAATCATAATGTTCCTCATTCAGTTTGTATCCTTGCAATGGTGCTCAATGGTCTTGGTTTCGTAGGTCAACGTCTATACCTGTTTCCTGATTTTTTCAAAAACATTTCTACTGAAAGGCTCTTTGGAGACGGTATAACAAAAGAAGACCTTAATCAATATGCTATCGGAGAGACTCTTGACAGAATCATAAATAACCCGAGCAAACGAAAAAAATGGCTGGACTTTTACCTTAAGCTCTTGTAGACATTCTGACTCTGGGAATAAGGCTTATTAACCTGCCGACCCGCCTGTAGCGTTCAAGAAGGTCCTGCTCTTGTCTGATATTTTCAAGGTTCTCAAAAATAAACATATTTTCAGGAACATAGGGTATCTGGATTATGAGGATATCAAGGAGGGATTCAAGCTCCCTTTCCAGCTTTTTTCTATCCCTTTCCAGATCCTGAAAAGTCCATTCCCTTACCTTTTGACTAACAATACATGCCATTTTTTCTGTAGGCTTACCTTTTGCCTGAAAGCAGGCTGTCCTTGCTTTATAACGGATTCCGGAAAGAAGATCTTTTAGTTTCTGTTCCTGAATAACTTTTCCTCTTTTTGGATACTCTTTTTTCAAGGTTTTTTGCGCTAGAATGGCATCTTCTTCTATAGCCCCGAAAAATCCTGAAGACCTGTCAAAAGCTTCAATACAGTCCTCAAGAAGTTTCTTCCGGGCAGGCAGATCTCCGGGAGCCAGTTCTCCTGCTACTCTGAGGAGCCCTGTAAATTCTTCCAGAATTTCAAGAAGCTTCTGGTTTTCTTCCAGATCCATGATCGCACGGGTTGCCTCTGATAGATACCGTTCACTTTCGAGTCTTGAAGACCTTTCAGCGAAAAGGATCTGCAAGAGAGCCTCATAAAAAGGATAGTAAAATTCGGGAAAAATTCCAGTACCTGTTGATGTTTCTACCCCCAGTTTAAAGTATTTGACTGCTTCTTTAAGCCCGAAAAGATAACTAGCTTCATTTTCCGCCCTGAGCGCCCTCCAGAGAGAGGCCCTTCCAAGGGATTGGAATGCATACCTGCGTACATAAATGTAAGGATTATCGATAAGAACCTGCAGGTCTCTCCATGCCTGCGTTTTATCAGGCACATGAAAAAAAGCAGGCCCAAGAGATCGTGTTGCAACTCTCTGTACAAAACTGTCATCGTGAGCCGAAAGCCTGATAAGGTCACTCCAGACTTTTTCTTTATCCGGAACCTCTGAATAGCCAGATGAGAGAGCAAGTACAGCTCCTTTCCTGAGCTCCCTGTCTTCAGCAGACGTAAGTCTCAAAAGCTCATCCCATGCACTCTGCTTATTCTCGGCATATTTAAATGCGGTATCAAGAAGCTCTGCTGCTTTCTTTCTTAGCTTGGTATCCCGGCTATCAGTGAGCCTTACAAGGTCAAAAAAAACATCAGGCTTTTCTTCAACCGCCGGCAAAATATGAGAAAGCAGTCCAGCAGCGTCTTTTCTGAAACCTGTGCCTGCATCTCCAGAGACTTTCAGGAAGTCGCGCCGGGTATCCTGTTCTTTTCCTGATTTTCGTGAATAGAGAGCAAGAAGAGACTCAATTGCACCTCTTCTTATCTGTGGGTCGGGGTCCGAACTGAGTCGGAGGAACTCTTCCACAATTTCTTTATTAAGATGTCCTGAATATGCACTTGCAAAAGACTCTGCTGCATCTTTTCGCACATAATTGTCTTTTTCCCCTGTCAATCCATGGGTGTCAAAGGCAGGCATTTTAATTCCTTTTTCTTTAAACTGTTCATATTCTTCAGCCAGATTTTCAAGCTCAGGATATTCCTGATTTTTATAAGATATATATGGAAAAATTTTGCCAAGTATGTCAGCAGCTGTTTTCCGAATATACTCGTCTTCGTTTTCTGTAAGCCCTATGAGTTCTTTCCATGCGCTATTTTTTTCTTCAAGGTAGGGGAACACACTAAGAAGGGCATCTGCAGAAGTCTCCTTTACATACCTGTCCCGTGCTCCTGTCAGCTTAAGAAAATCAGACCAGGCCCGGTTTTTATCCGCCATGTCAGGAAAGATAGAAACAAGAATGTCTACAGCCTGCTTTCGGACAGGCTCTCTATCATCTTCTGTAAGCCTGAAAATATTACTCCATGCTCTTTTTTTATCCGGGACTGAAGAAAAGACTGAAGGCAGAGCGAGCAGGATTTCATTTTGCACTACCTTATCCACGGTTTTTCCTGCCAGATGCAGCAAATCTTTCCAGCCATCATCTTTCTTTTCAGCAGGCAAAAATGGAAAAATCTTTACAGGAATCCCTGCAGCCTCTTCCCGAACATCTATGTCAACGGCTTCTCCTGCCAGTTCAAGCAGACCTTCCCATGCTTCACCTTTTTTTGCTTCAGGAAGCTCCGGAAAAACCATGCTTAAATAAGAAATCGCCTTTTCCCGAATATAAGGGTCGTCTGATGCTGTCATTTCCAGCAAATCCTTCCATGCTTGTCCCTTATCCAGAAATTCGGAAATGACATTTGGAAGAGAGCTAATAATCCCCCTGCCTACGTCCTCAAAGCTTGACTTTGAGTTTGCCAGGCCTATCAGGTCTTTCCATGCTCTTTTTTTATCCGGCATCAGGGGAAAAACAGTAACAAGGGCGTCAACTGCCGCTTTCATGACCTGTTCATCAGGATAAGCCGTCAGGTTTTCAAACCTCTCCCAGACGAGTTCCTTTTCTGGCACATTGGGAAAAACTGTTTTAAGGGAATTAATGGCCTCTTCCCTAACCTCGCTGTCCGTGTCGGAACAGAGCCTCAATAGGTCTTCAAACGCCTGCTTACGGTCTGGAAACGCCTCAAAAAGGGCTCCCAGCTGTCTTGCAGCTTTTATGCGTTCATCCGGCAACTGACTGAAAGTTTTATCATGTATTCCAGGCTGGCTACTCAAGAATTCCCACCAACAACTACTCTGGTTTCTTTATGTTATGATATATTCCAGTTTGGCAGTTTATACCTTATAACTATCGATTTTGAATTTTAGCTGGCAGTAAAAAGGATATTAGGTGTTGCCTGCATACTAAGGGCATTTAATTTTTCGCATAAAAAGGATGCAGTTTGTCTTTCTGTCTTCTATGAAGAACATGGACGGGTGTTCTGGTTTAAATTCTTTTGGGTCTGAATCCCATAAGACCATAGCCTTATCCATCTCAAGTATTGTGCAGAAGCTTCAGTATCTTCTTCCTTCACATCTATAAATGTTAGATGAAACACTCTGGATATTGCTAATAGACTGCCGCTAATTCCTGAAAAGTTCACCTGCCCAAAAGCATCCTCAACGCCCATTTCAATTAGGGAATCGGAAGCTCTGTTTTAGTCTCAAACTTGAATTTCGGGATAGAGACCTTTACTTCTTCAACGAATTTCATGTCATATTTAAGTTTTGAGTAATCGTTCAATGTGAATTCCGTTTCAAACTTTCCAATACTATTGCTTTTTGGAAGTACAATATACATAGATAAGTTATTGCCTTTATAAGGTAATTCTATATTTTCACCTTTGAGTTTTCACCATAATTAAAACTTTTAGACATTTACATAATGTCAACAGAGACTTTTTCTCCTTTTGATGGATAAAAAGGTTTTTTATCCGTCAGTTCTTTGTCAAATTCAAACACCCATTTTCTATTGAAGTAAATTTCATTTGTAATAATTACCCGAGTATCAGCTGTGATCGAGTTTTCAGGTAGCAGATCTTTTATTTTATCGCTGGTTTTATCTTCAACCCATTCATTGATGGTATGTTCTGGAATCATCCTATTTTCTCACAAAATCGAGATTGTTACTTCTTCGTCATAGTATTTTTTTCACATTGAAAATATACTCATCTTTTATGGGACATCCTTCCTGTACCCAGAGAGCATTTGCAGTTTCAAGCTCGTAATCGCAGTTCCCGCAGTAAAATTTGGATTTTATATTTTTTAACCTCATTTTACTCTTGTCAAATAAAAAAGGGTATCCTGATCAATATCCTGAGCATTTTCAAACCCGATGGAGGTACCTGATTCCACAACGCCTGATATTCAGGCATTACCCCTGACCTTGATGCTTCCTCAGTGTTTCCATACCTTCCTATGTTGATCCTTGCCCCATTATCTTCAGGTTCATTTGAATAATCAGAGAAAGGGTACCCGGCGTCAATGCATGGGGAAGTTATGCGGTCTTTTACCCACGTTTTTCCGTTCCACCGGCCGCCCAGGGATTTAAGATGATAATCATGACGTTCCTGGTCTGCAAAATGAGGATCCGCATAGATATCGTTTATTGATGTTGCATTCAGGCACACCCCAGCTTCATTGTTATAGAAGCAGTTATTCTGAAGCACGAAAGTATGTGATTCAGAGAGATAGTTAATTACACCATAGCCTGTTCCTTGCGAGTCGTTCTTGCGTTCAAGTGTATTTACTATAATGTTGTTGCGGACAGTGGTTGTATATCCTGTACCTGGAGGAGAAAGATCCATAGGTTTATCATTAGGATACATATGGATTACTGCAGAGTGGTACACAGCATCAAACACATTGTTCTCGATAAGAGTATCGTAAAAGCCACTTATTACAATGCCACCTACCCAATCAATGCCTGGATTCGTGCCGGTACTATAGAAAATATTGTGATGAATATAGACATTCTGCGCCTCTTCTTTAGAGTAAGAAGAGTCATATCCTATCAACCACAACCCAGGTCCAAAGGTGTTGTGGATCGTATTATTATATACTTCAATATCATCCATAACGCCGGTGGTTTTTTCAATTAGAATTCCGGGTCCACCTGCGCTCCGATCTAAATAAGAATCAATAACGTTATCATGGAACTTTACATGATTTGAATTCCATACTCTGAGGCCACTATTAGTTCTGCAGGTTATTGTATTATTCCAGGCTTCTACATTTTTGGATTCAATAGCATAAAGCCCATCATGTCCAAGTTTATATATTTTGTTATTATAAAACTGGATGTTTTCACCGTATTTAATCCGTAATCCATCACCATGCCCATCATGCATGTACATATTAGAAACCGTGATGTTTTTCGCATTTGTGAAATAAATCATATTATAGTAGCCTTTACCTTTGGTACGTTCAGTATTAGCATCGTGATTTCCATCGATTTCAAACCCACTGATAGTTACATTAGTTATTTCATTACTAAGTTTGCCAATTAAGGGGATCATAGGTGTGTTAGTCCATCCTGCATGATCAACCAGTTTAACAACAGCATTGGAATCTCCCTTAAGAGTTGTGTTACTTTGAACATAAATGGTGCTGTTGATAGTATAGGTAAAAGGACCTTTAAGATAAACGGTATTATATTCGGGGTTTTCTGCTACGAATTTAAGGGCCTGATTTATTTCTACCTGGTCAGCCTTTCCATCACAGTTGAAGTCTCCACTGCCGTCTCCTGCAACATAAACTGCCATGCCTGGCTTGAGAGAGAGTGAGGCTGTTCCCATCAGGATTAAAAAAAAGAGAAAGATAACGTAAACTCCTGTTTTTTTTATATATTTCCATCTAAACATCCAGCTTCTTTTCTCCATTCTTTAGCCCCCTGTTTTTGAACATAATTCCGAAATTTAAAGAGGTATCTTTGAGAATAACCTTAATCCATAGTAGAGAAGAAATGATCCAATTATCTTTATTATACAAACAAGTTTCGGTTTGGAAAATGGTTTTAGAAAGATGAGACAAAACATATGCTTTTTTGAAAAGCAGAGATGAAAAATCCATGTTTTTGAAACAAGATAAATAACCCATTACAAATTGATAAATAACCCCATTACAAATTAATTCATATAGAGACTGCCTCCATAAGCAGATACATAGCAGCATATTGTACATAAACAATATCAATCCGACAGTAATTTAAATTTAAGTTAAGTTCTTGCCAAATCGACTATGCCCTTAAGTAGTATGTAACAATAATCTCAGATGCTTCCAGATCAGGTGTATAAAGAATAAAATGGATTGAATTTTATCAGACTAAGCACACAACACTATCTAATCTTGGACTATCTTATCTTGGACTATCTTATCTTGGACTATCTAATCTTGGACTATCTAATCTTGGTGGTAAAGCAGGAACTCAATTAACTCCAGAACCACCAATGAATGTATCTTCTAGCGGACTTGAATAAATTTTACATATTTTATTAAGATTATTATTCAGATCAAGTTTATATTCAGAAGAACATCTATAAAAATAATTGGTACTTTCTGTATTAATTCCTCCTTTTCTAAAATATAAAGCAGCACGGAGGATTCACTGGTCCTAATCACAATATAACCTCTAGAATGAGAGAAGTCACTCATATGTATCGACTCTGTAGCATAGATTGCTGCAGTTATTAAAAAGAGAGTTGACTTTGCATCCATATTCAATAAAACGGGAGCTTCAGCAACGATTACATGATATAAAGGAAAGAATTCATAATCGGTCAAAGAAGTTGAAACGTTTTGTCCCGACACTGCAGTCATTTCTGAGAGTAAAATATGGGTACGGTGTCGGTAGTCCCAAAATAAAGGTTATAATTTAAGGTAGCGCTATAAGTAAGATTTAGCAGGAGTAAAAAAATCTCAACCAGAATGAGACACTAAATATTACAGATCGTGTCCCTGAATTATAGATCAATTCTGGAAAGGCGAGTACATCCCATATATTCGATGAATATATTTAAGAGATTCTTATGCTTTCTATTTTCAATGATTCAGACCCACGACCAAACCTTTTAAAGGCTCAGAAGCAAAATAAGACCTATAAAAATATTAGTCTAAAAGTTTAGATAGATGAGAGGAGTTAACAGAGTTATCCCTGATGCGACGCCACAATGAAAAAAGAATGGGTTTATTCAGGGAAATCAGTAAAAAAGAATTGTCAAACTTAATTTGAATCTTAAAATTCTCAAAAATGTTGTAAAGAAGGAACAGATTTTTATAATAATAGACAGGAAAAAAGGAAAGATATTTTATACAAAAAGATAATTTGATCTACTCAAAATAAAGTCATTTGAGATAATATGGATTATTCAGGAACGAGAGCTTTACTATACCAAAAAGAAAGCTCCTGAATTGAAACACAGTGACAAATACCTATCTATCCGGTTCTCATTCGCTACAATAGAAGATTTTAGCAGACCTGCCGGAAAAATATTCAGAAGGCTTATCTGCAAATCCAGAAGATTGATAATGAAACGCATATGAAATTCTTCGAATAACAGGCACAAAGAAATGAAAGTACCTAGAAGCACTTTCATGCTAAATAGGATTAGGAATGGTTGAAATATGACTTCAAGTTTTCACTTTGCTAATGGCTCTATAATTGTACTTCCAAATATCATTAATAGCAATGTAGGTTATAAGTCTTTGAAATTAAATTTGCAACATTCTTTAATTAGCCTGAATACACGAAGAATAAAGCTGGGAAGCCAGAAAAACATTAAAACATTTTTATGAGGAGTCATATGACCGGAAACCAGAAGTTTCCATCTGACCTGCTGTTTGTGCTAGGGCTCGTAATTCTTACGGATATTTTCGTACTTATTCCTGTACTCAGCGAGAGTTTTATTCGCACAGTCCTTGGCCTCCCGCTCTTATTATTTCTGCCAGGATATTCCCTTTTAGCCTTACTATTTCCAACAAAAAACGGGCTTGAAGGAATTGAGAGGGCAGCACTTTCTATAGGAATGAGTGTCGCAATCGTCCCTCTTGTAGGACTTGTACTCAATAATACATCTTTTGGGATCAGAGAAATGCCTCTTCTTGCAAGCCTCTCTGTGTTTATTATCCTGACATGTGCAGCTGCATATGTCCGCAGGAGAATGCTTCCAGAAGACAAAACCTTTAAAGTCTCTTTCAAGGCTTCTGCCATTTCTCTCTTAGTTGAAGTTCTTGGAAAAACAGAATCTTCAACGGAAAAAATCCTCAGGGTATTTATGGCAATATCTGTTCTGGTCCTTATAGGAACTGTGGCTTATGTAAGCATTGTTCCCCACGAACAGGAACCATTTACAGAATTCTATATTCTCGGGCCCGAAGGAAAAGCTAATAATTATACCACGGAATATGTACAGGGAGAAAGTGGGACAGTCATTATAGGGGTTGCAAACCATGAAAACAGAGCAGTAAACTATACCCTGGATGTCAGGCTCGAAAATAAATCACTGGCTCTGCCTGAGAACCTGAAGCATATACAGCTTGACGACAATGCGACCCTGGAAGAGCCGCTTGAGATAACCCCTCCAATTGAAGGAAAAAATATGGAGCTTATGTTCCTTCTTTTCAAGGATACCAAAAAAGAGCTACCTTATGAGCTGCGCCTCTGGATAAATGTTACCAGGGAGGTCTGAAGATGGAGAGATATGAGAATCAGGAGATGAGAACACCTGGATACCGGGAAACATATCTGCATGGAAATAGGCCAGCATCAGAGCCAGTAATAAGGAATAAAAGGCTTTACCTTGTTGTTCCGGTTTTAGCTATCGCTATTGCGGAATTAATGATATATTCTGGGATGATTATAGAGGCCATGGAGGTACATGCAGCCCTCCTTATTGGGCTATCTCTTTCCATGCTATACATAAAAAACGTGGAGATCCAGAAGACCTACCAGGCTCTTATCCTGCTGCCAGTCCTGCGACTTGTAAATCTCTCAATGCCAGCGTTTTATGATATTACCCTTTATTTATTTGTCTTTATCTATGGACTTCTCACAATTCCAGTAACCATCGCGCTCATCAGCCAGGGTTTTACCCGAGAGCGACTAGGAATAACCTTCAGAAGAATAGGTATCTATATTCCACTCTCGATAGTTATCGGCCTCCTCCTTGGAGTAGGAGAATACCTTATATTTGAGACAGACTACTTAATTCCTGATCTTTCAATAATCAACCTTTTGATGCTTACCCTTGTTATGGTCTTTTTAGTTGGTCTTGTTGAAGAAACCATCTTCAGGTCCATTCTGCAGAACAGGCTTGAAATGTTTCTCGGGAGCCGGGGAGGCATAATTGTGACAAGTGCCCTGTTTGGACTAATGAATTCAGGATATGAGAACATAATTGGGTTTTTCTACGCTTTCCTCGTAAGTTTTTTAATAGGATATATGTTCTACAAAACCCGAAGCCTCCCTCTGGTCGCAATGACCCACGGTTTCATAAATGTTTTTCTTTTTGGGATTATTCCCCATTTACTTTAAATTTATTTTTTTGGACTATACATTTACAGCTTTGTTTCTCAGACATGTTCGCGTATCCTGTGCAGATTTGCCTGAACTTACGCACTTGAAATGCAAAATCAGATACTTGCGGGCTCGTCAACATAATTTGAGTTTATACAGTTAAGTCCGTTCCGCTCGTGGTTTTCAATTCAACTGCGTAAATCCTATAGAGATCAATGTAATGGATATAGAATGTACAGGAAGAAGGATTGCTGACATAGAGACTTTGGTTCATGAAGTAGGGGCGTGGAATAAAAGAAGGAACGAACATGAAAGAAAGATAAAATGGAAATTTACGCGAAAAATTGCTGA
>JASGVX010000145.1 GCA_030054735.1 Methanobacteriota archaeon
TAAAAGTGCAAGAGAACTAAAACGAGCGTATATCCTCCTTCTGTCAAACCAGCAAAAAAGTGTTAGCGAAATCGTGGAAAGATTAGGTGTTTCCAGGAATACTACTTTGAATATAAGGAAAAGATACGTTGTAGAAGGTCTTCCCAATGCTCTTTCTGACAAACCAAGACCTGGTCAACCTATAAAATACACTGAAAAACATGTTGCGGAAGTCATCGCTTTAGCTTGTAGCAGTCCTCCTGATGGAAGCAAGAGATGGTCGCTTTCTCTGCTTACTGAAGAACTGAGAAAAAAGGAAGGATTTGAAACTATAGGTAAAGAAAGTGTCAGGCTTATTCTAAAAAAACAAAACTAAGCCCTGGTTAAGAAAGATGTGCTGCGTTCAGGAAATTGATTCCGAACATAGAGACGGGATGTATGACATTCTTGATCTATACGAAGAGGAATACGACCCTAAAAAACCTCTCGTATGTTTAGGAATGGTGAAAATTAAATTTCAAACACTTATACCCCATATTGTCATTAATGATATTGGGAAGTGCAATTATAGAGCCATTAGCAAAGTGAAAACTTGAAGTCATATTTCAACTATTCCTAAAGAGATTCTTAACTACTGTAAAAGTGGAAAAATACGGAAAGAACTGGTGAAAGTAAAAAGAAAGAGAAAATAGAAATGAATTTTGCCTTACTCTTTCTCAAGTATATTTTCAACTGCGCTCACTACATTTTCAAAGTTCTTTTGCCATTCAGTACCGTGTTTAAGCTGGTCCTGAACGACCGTCCCCTTGTCTTCCATTTCCGCGATTCTGGGTTCTATCGGAAGTCTGGCAAGTATTGGGATATTAAAGTCTTTTGAAGCTTTTTCAACGCCCCCACTTCCGAATACCTCTATTGTTTTGTTGCAATGCGGGCAGATAAGCCCATGCATATTATCCACGAGCCCTATTATAGGCACATTCAGTTTTTCCGAAAACGTGATTGATTTCCGGACACTGATAAGAGCTACATCCTGGGGGGTTGTAACAAGTACGGAACCGTCACAGTTGGGAATAAGCTGCGCCACACTCAGAGGTTCATCTCCAGTTCCTGGGGGCAGGTCGATAATCAAAAAGTCAAGCGCTCCCCAGAATACTTCTTCAAGGAACTGCTTGATTGCTCCCATTTTGGCAGGGCCCCTCCAGATTATGGGCGAGTCTTTATTTTCAAGCAGAAAACCAATAGACATCACTGAGAGGTTGGGAAGCACCTCAATCGGGTTAATTCCTTCTTCGCTTACTTCAGGTCTGGCGGATTCCAGCCCAAAGATAGTAGGAACAGTCGGGCCGTGGATATCACAGTCCAGAAGACCTGTTCTGTGCCCCCGGAGGGCGAGCCCGACAGCGAGGTTTGCGGCAACTGTACTCTTTCCTACCCCACCTTTCCCGCTCATTACCATGATCTTGCGTTTGATGCGCCTGAGGTTAACTACGATTTTTGGCTCCTCGGCCTTTTTCGATAAGCTTTCCAGTGCTTGAACCTTATCTGTCATTTTTATCGCCTGTGTAAATTTTCCGCAATTTTTCCCGGTTTTCATATATCTCTTTTACGCGTCAGCGTCTTCGCTGATATCAGCAGTTTCAGCCCTGATATAGTTGCCGCCTTTAATTTCGATTGCTCTTCCTGTGCTAAGAGCAAGAGCTACTTTCATTCTGGCGGCTTTCAGGTCCTCCCAGAAAGCTCTTCTCGATACCCCTACTCGGGAGGCTGCGTCTTCCTGCCTCAGACATTCAACATCTACAAGCCTGAGAGCTTCAAGCTCTTCTACTGCGAGAGACACCACTTCAAGATCTGATAGGGGGACCCCTCTGGGCTTGAAATATGTAACATCAGGGGTTTGCTCAACGCGCCTGGGACATTTCGGTCTTCCTCTGCATTTTTTCATAGGTTGCTTATGCACATTGTAGAATTAATATATAACAATTTCTCTATTCAAATAGGAAACTATAAATATTTATGTACATATGTGTGAAATTATACTTTCTATATTTCTGACTTCTCTCTCTTTGTGCAGGGCTGATATACCCCATTTTATTTGAACATGTACAGCGAAACGCAGAGTTGGGAGTCAGAGGATTTGATCTCGGAGCATAAAAATGAAAATCTGTATAAGTGCAAGTGGAAAGGAACTTGATTCTGAAGTGGACCCTAAATTTGGAAGATGCAATTATTTCGTGCTTATTGATCCGGATACAGGGGCGGTAACTTCAATCAAAAATCCCGGTTCGGAAGCCTCCAGTGGGGCAGGGATCCGGGCAGCAGAGGCAATTGTGCGTGCAGGGGCAGAGATTCTCCTGACAGGAAGTGTGGGGCCAAACTCTTTCTCCGTACTCTCCGAAGCAGGCATTGAAATCTACTCTGGAATCAGAGGTACGGTAGACTTTGCCCTTGAGGAGTATAAATCCGGAAAGCTTGTAGTCCTTAAGGGCCCGAACAGTTCTCCTTCTAAGGCATGAAAAAGAGTTGAGTTAAAGTCTCAAATTATGAAAGAAATAAATTATGAAAGAAATCTCAAAAATTCGAAAAATTTTGTAACAATATTTTATGTGTAATATCTAAAAAAAAGGTGATCTGCATGAAAGTATGTGTACCCACAAGAGATAACAGCGGAATAGATGGGGTTATAGAGCAGCATTTTGGAAAGGCTCCTACTTATACAATCCTTGATACTGACAGTGGAGAGGTTTCAGTGATCCCCAATACAAGCGAGCATATGGGTGGAGTAGGCCTGCCGCCTGAGTACCTCTATAAGAATGGAGTGGAAATTATGCTTTGTGCGGGACTGGGGTACCGGGCTGTCAAGATGTTTGAGTCTTATGGAATCAATGTTTTCGTGGGTGCCTCAGGCACGGTCCAGGATGCGATAAATTCCTGGAAAGCAGGCCAGCTCCGCAGCGCCAGTGCCGAAAATACCTGTGCAGAACACGAACACCACCACTGAAGGACAGGATCCTAAGTTACAGGATGAGAAGGCGCAGATCATGAAAATTGCAATTGCAAGCGGCAAAGGGGGTACAGGAAAAACCACAGTTGCAGTAAACTTTGCTCTTGCTCTCGAAGACGTGCAGCTTTTTGACTGTGATGTGGAAGAGCCTAATTGCCATTTGTTTCTGGGCTTTGACCTGGAGCCTGTAGAAGAAGTTGCCTGCCTGGTCCCGGAGATAAACCCTGATTTGTGCACTCTATGCAGGGAATGTGCTAGTTTCTGTAAATATAATGCTCTGGCTGCCCTTCCAAATAAAATCCTGTCCTTTCCTTCTCTCTGTCACGGCTGCGGTGGCTGCAGTTATATCTGTCCGGCAGAAGCCATAGAAGAAAAGCCCAGGCTAATCGGGATGATAGAAAAAGCATCCTCTAAAAATTCTCTTACTTTTTACCGTGGTATTCTAAACATAGGAGAAGTTATGGCAACGCCTGTAATCAGGGCGCTTCAGCGGCATATCGATGAAAGCAGACCTGTAATCCTCGACTCCCCTCCAGGTACGGCATGTCCTGTCCTAACAGTTATGGGGTATGCAGATTACTGTGTGCTCGTAACAGAGTCCACACCATTTGGTTTCCACGATTTCCTCCTTGCCCTTGAAGCTGCGAGGGCTCTTAAGCTTCCTGTTGGAGTTGTTCTCAACCGTGACGGGGTTGGGGATTCAAGGGTGGAGGATTTTTGCAGGGCTAAGGGGATCCCTATTCTGCTCCGCATTCCTGATGAAAGGATGATTGCCAGGCTCTATTCGGAAGGAATTCCCTTTATTAAGGAAATGCCAGAGTGGAAGGAAAAGTTCAGAAATATGTTAAAAACGATAAACACAGTGATCTGCAAAAGCGAGGGGGTATAATGAGGAAACTGGCCATAATTAGCGGAAAAGGTGGGTGTGGAAAGACCACTATTACAGCTGCCTTTTCTTCTCTCTCAGAAAATGCTGTACTTGCGGACTGTGATGTTGATGCATCCGACCTTCCTCTCATTCTTAAGCCTCAGGTGATTGAAAGTGAGGACTGCCTGGGTCTCGGACTTGCTTCTATTGACCCTGAGCTTTGTAATGGCTGCGGTATCTGTCTTGAGATGTGCAGGTTCGGAGCAGTCCTTGAAAACTTCACGATAAACCCGTATAGCTGCGAAGGTTGTGCAGTTTGTACTGTCGTCTGCCCTGAAAATGCGGTATCTCTGATACCAAGAGTTTCCGGGCAGGTGTTTTCCTCCATAACCCGTTTCGGGCCAATGGCTCATGCAAAATTGGGCACCGGAGAGGAAGCAAGTGGAAAACTTGTGAATATGGTTAGAAAAAAGGCCGAAGAACTTGCCGATGAATATTCCTGCAAGCTCATTCTTATTGATGGCCCGCCTGGTACTGGCTGCCCGGTTGTGGCAGCAATTACAGGAACTGACCTTGTCCTTGTGCTTAGCGAACCCACTGTTTCCGGGCTCCATGACCTGAAACGGGCAATTAAGCTTACTTCACATTTCAGAATCCCGACTGTTGCATGCATTAACAAATATGATATCAACGAAAAAAAGAGCCTTGAAATCGAGGCTTTTTGCAAGAAATCTGGAATCCCCCTTCTTGCCCGTCTGCCTTACACGGATATAACTACAGAGGCAATGATGAAGGAGGAAACCATAATTGAATATTCTGCACATTCAGGGACTTCTGGAGCTGCAGAGTTTGCAAATATTGTCCGTAAGCTCTGGTCAGAGATCGAAACGAGGCTTTTGGAAACTTCACAAAAAGAATTGTACTCAAAAACTCTCAAGGCATGGGAACCTTAACTTTCCCGAATAATCTTTGTCTGGGACTTCTAAAGTTAAAATTCAGTAATGAGTTCTATAACAAACCGGTGGCAGTGAAAGTTATTTTAAAGGGGGAGTGAATGCCAGAAGGATACCACGAGCCCGAGAAAAATCTCAGGTACTGCCAGTACATCATAAAAGCCAGAAAAGGAGAGTCCTTTATAATTCCTGCAGACCTGTGTTCTAGTATCGCGTCAATCCTCAAGGATTAAGGGATTCTGAATAGTTGTAATCGACTATATGCGACATTATATGGATGGCGCAACACTAGGGGTCTCGGAATTATTCCTGTACCTGAAAAGGTAGCTTCAGGTAAGTTCCTCAATAACTTGAGAGCGTTTGACAGTTTAGAGATTGCAGCCGAAATGACAGCAAAGTGTCCGGATTTGGGTCTGAAAGCAGAACTTCAAGCGTTCCAGGGTCTCTGAAGAATGAAACATTCGAACCTGATGTAGTCATCCTTGTGCAGAAAAGCTACTGATGTCGAAAATGAAGAAATGTTTATAGGGATTCAATGCTTATAGGGATTCTTTTCAACAGGCTTGAAGAAATAATCCTTTGAAACTTTTAATTTTTTTATTTCTCATATGAGGTTTTTTCTATTCTCATCAAGCTTTTTAATCCTATATGCTCGTTATGAGCTCTACCAGTACATTTCTTGCTTTTATAGAAATATTTATACATGCAAAGTTTGTTTATGTTTGTAGTACCTACTCATGTTTAAAACCCCGGGGAAATAAAGTGTGCAGTGCGCGTTGTGCAGGAATAAAGAATGTCTTACAGGAAAAAACTGCTCTGTTATAAAATCAGGACTTGATTATAACGGCGACAATCTTAAATCAATCCAGATTTCTGCCTGGCTTGAGTCAGATACTGTAAAGAGAACAAAGTTAGAGGAAATAGCAATCTACTCAAAAAAGCTCGGGTACAGAAAAATAGGCATTGCTTTCTGTATTGAGCATGAAAGGGAAGCCAGGATGATCTATGATATCCTCTCACGGTATTTTGAGGTATTTTCTGTTTGCTGCAAGGTTTGCAGTCTTGAAAAAGAGAGCCTGGGTATCAAAAAAACTGGTGACTCAGAGTTTGAGGTTGCCTGTAATCCTATAGGGCAGGCCCTCCTCCTTAATAACGACCTTACTGACCTCAATATTATGCTCGGGCTTAAAACAGGCTATGATATTCTATTTACAAAGTACTCGGAAGCACCTTCAATTTCACTTCCTCTTCTGGAGTTGACCTGTCTCGGGGACTCGGAAATTGATTTCATAGAATAAATTCGTATCCGTTTTTTATTTTGGATGTTAAAGCTCCGGAGATTTATATGACCAAAAATTCCAAACAAAAACCTGATATTGGTTCTATACATGACTCTGCCCTGAAGATAAGGGCTCATCACCTCTGCTGTATCCAGGGATTCCAGGGGTATGGTTACAGTCCTGTGTTTGTTGCCAGTATGAGAGCTGTGATTTCGGACCTGGAAGCTCTTCCTTCTAGACCTCTCAAGATTGTAACCGAATGTGATGCAATCTGTGTTTCCTGCCCGGGTAAAAGGGTATGCAGTAATCCGGAATCTGTCTTCTCACGCAAGATGAGGCAGATGGATCTTGTTGTCCTGGACAAATTAAGTCTGGAAGACGGGGCTATTGTAAAGGCAGACGAAGCCTTCATGCTCGTAAATTCCAAAATTAACAGAGCTTCGGATATTGAAGATGTCTGTGGAACCTGTAAGTGGAAGCGGAAGTGCCTCTGGTACATGCGGGAAGGCAGGTAAAAATCTGATGGGAAGTCTGGAACCCAGGGTTAAGGGAAAAAAGCGAGTTCCAGACTTAAACAATCTTTCTATTTTTATCTTAAACTTTTTTACCTTAAACCAGCACTGATCTCATAGATTTTCGCAAGAAACTCGATATTCTGAACTGCATTCTGTTCTATTCCCAGCTGGTCCGGGGAAAAGCCAAGAGCGAGGCCAAGTAGCTGGGAATAATGGAGTACGGGAATTGAGTAATCGGTTCCAAATTTTTCATTGACAGCAAGCTGTCCCCTGTCAAACTGAAGGTGACAGAAGGGGCAGGCATTGACTATACAGTCCACTTCTGCTTTCCTGATGCAGGCAAGTTTATGTTCAAGCATTTCCAGGGATTCGGCAGCATACCCTGAACGTACTCCTCCTCCTGCCCCACAGCACATCATTTTATCAGTATAATCCACACTTTTTGCGCCGGTGGCTTCAACCAGTTCATCAAAGAATACCGGTGCTTCTGTTTCTCCGAGATTCCTGTCTTTTGAAGGTTTGATAAGGTGACATCCGTAATGCAGGGCTACTTTCAGGTCAAGGGGAGTTGTGAGATAGTCTTTAAGTTTTTCAGGCCCGAATTCCCTGTACAGAAACTCGACTATGTGCCTTACCTCTACTGTTCCCTTAAATTCCATATCTATTTCTTTAAGGAAGGTGTTTGTACAGGCTTTCATTTCAGGGTCATTTTTAAGTTCCATATTGGCGTCTGCAAGGGACCCGTAGCAGCCATTACAAACTGTCAGGATATCTCTCCCTATTCTTTCAGAGAGAATTATGTTTCGGCTGGCAAGGGCAAGCCAGGTTGCCTTATCAAAAGACTTGAACACTCCGGGAGCAGGGCAGCAGGAAGCTCCTGGAAGGTCGCTTGCGTCTATTTCGAGTCTCTGCAGACAGAGTTTTGTTGCTTTTTCAATTCCGGGATAGCGGTTGGGTACAATACAACCAAGAAACAGCGATAATTTGTTCATTATTTCTGCCTCCTTATTTTTCAGCTGCCAGTTCATGGAATTTGCAGGTTTTGAGAAGGGTTTTCAGCTCTTCAAGAGCTTCAGGATACTTCTGGACGGTATCAGGTACTGGGTCAAACCCAAGTTCTTCCCTCTTTTTCTTTGTTTCTTCATCAAGGGGAACTGCATGTCCGCATTCAAGTACCATTTCCGAAACACGGCGGTGCTCGGGACGCATAAATCCTTCTCTGACTGCTAACCTCCTGAGCTCAAGAAGGGCATCTGTAATAGGTATTCCGCGAGGGCAGCGTTCCTGGCAGGTGTAGCAGGTTGTACAGAGCCACAGGGCATCATCTGAGAGAACAGCAGTACTGTTCTTACGGGCGTCCCTGATTACTCTTCGGGTGTTGAGCCCGGTATGCCGTCCCGAAGGACAGCTTCCTGTGCATGTGCCACAATGTATGCAGGAAAATATATCAAGTCCTGCAGATTTTAACACTTTTAGCATTTCTTCGCTCATACAGGTTCACTGTCTGGTTTTTTATATTAGTTCTTCTGTTTTAGAAA
The DNA here is from genome assembly GCA_030054735.1 of Methanobacteriota archaeon. Classification (GTDB taxonomy): domain Archaea; phylum Halobacteriota; class Methanosarcinia; order Methanosarcinales; family Methanosarcinaceae; genus Methanosarcina. Next base: position 8,135 of record JASGVX010000145.1, read on the forward strand.
AGTAAATGTAATCGAAAGAAGGTTGGAATGAAACTCTGCATTTGAGGGCAGAATGATGATGAGCAGAGTTTTTAATTTTCAGATGGATAAATTTAATTCTTCCGGATTTTTCCAGATGGTTTTTCAGTTGAATTCTTTACTGAAGGAATTCTTTACTAAACAGGCTGTCTCAAAAATAAAGTTAATTCTACAATAGTGTCAATTTTTTCCACTACAAGGTTAATTTATATCTAAATTTCTCTATTTTAAGTGTGCTTGTTTTTAAAGTTAAGGTATCTCATTATCCAATTGTAGAACTGATTTGAGTTTTGAGACAGCTTGTAAAGGAATTCTTTACTGAAGGAATTCTTTACTGAAGGAATTCTTTACTGAAGGAATTCTTTACTGAAGGAATTCTTTACTGAAGGAATTCTTTACTGAAGGAATTCTTTACTGAAGGAATTCTTT
>JASGVX010000146.1 GCA_030054735.1 Methanobacteriota archaeon
CCCTATTGAGTAAGAATATATTTTTCATCCATTTTTTCATCAAAATCACAATCAAAAGGACTGAAAGAACTTATAAAATATATATTGATTTTAGTGTATTCCATACAAAAAGTCGGAGTTAAGGTTAAATAATCTGGCATCTTCTGAGCCGGGTGCAGAACCTTCTCTTCCACCTGCACATTTGATACAGACGCTTTTTCTAAGGTCCATACACTTGCTGCATGCGAGTTTTCCACATAACTGGCAGGTATAAAGTTTAGCCGGGCGCCCGCAGATTGAACACAACCCCTCTACTTCCAGAATTTAGACCTCCGGATTTTCTTAGCGAATTTCTCAATAAAAAATGGTTTTGCGCGAATGGCTTTGGATAAAAAGGTAATATAGAAGATTACGTATATACCCGCAAAACAGGATCGACAGCGAGTCACTGCTGCTCCATGAGCAGGAAGGTTGTGTTGCTCACGCAATAACACACTGGTCACCCGGTGGTTATGCTTTCAATCCTGCACGATAAACGGCGACGAGTATATCCTGATCAATGAGTGTATCACGCTTATAGCCTTCGATCTCCAGAGTTTTGTGCTGTCCCCTCTTCAGCTTACATTCGGTTATACCGTCACTCACATCGAGCGACATCTGCGGGCGGTGGTCGAGGTACAGGTCGAGCCGAGAAATCCCCTCGGTCGTGATTCTTAGCGACTGGCTAGACCCGGTGCGCACCTGCTCCACTTCCAGCTTGCGAACCGGTAATGTCGCCAAAATGTCCTTAGCTGCTTGCAACAAGTCCCTGTTCTTCTCCAGCAGGTCGGCACGTGTCATCTGGTGATAGGCGTCAGGTTGAATACCGAAATCTTCAACAGGAATTCCTGCACGTTTGCCGACACGGAGCGTACGCCGGAGCGAAACGCGCATTCCTGCATCCTGAGGTAATTTCTCGAATGGTTTGCCCAGGGTATCTACGAAATCCTGCTGCTTCCATACGTTCGCGCCGCCCGCACCTGTGTTCCTGCTAACACCCAGCACCTTACCGATTTCGTGATCCTGAAAGCCGGCGATGAATATATCAGTGGCACTATAGCATAATGCATCTGTGATAAGCAGGGTGGGCCCATAAAACCGCTGCCCGATGTCGTTGCATCGGTCTTCCGGTGTTATGCTATAGCTTAGTGAATAGTTTGTTCCGGTCTCGACCACGCTGGCAATTGACTGCCTCCACTGCTTCAGGTCATCAAATTTCTGTGTAAGAGATAGTGTATATTCTGAGTTAATGAACTGTGCTGGTTCGGGTTGGATCCGCCGTGGCGTGAGAAGTTGCAGCAGTCGCTCGCTGGCATATATCAACCCACCGCTGTTGCCGCGCACGTCGATAATAAGCTTCTCTGGGCGGAGCACGTTTAACAGTCTGGTGAACTCGGCGATAAACGCCTCGTCGTCCTGCATCGTGAAAACGAATATACGGATGTAGCCGATTCTGTCATCAAGTGAGAACGCACGGAATACCGTTGGCATGTTTGTCTCCAGCCAGTTGTCTGACATCCTGACTGTGGCTTCAGGATTCTCCATAACCCGCTGTTGTGCTGCGACGGCTTCTGGCGCAAAGAGCACTTTACGGTTTTCGTGTATTACCAAACTCTGAAGGTCGAAAGCTAGCGCGTGTGCAGCTTCCGATCCAGCAGATTCGACGTCCTGTATCGGTCTCAACTCCGGATTGTAGACTAGCCAGTCATGCCGCATTTCTCGCAGAGTCCTGTCCCTATTGTCATAGCCTATGACCACCCATTCTTCGTCAGGAGGCAGGCTGCGCACAAGCGGGCGGATTGTTAGCGACTCAAGCCCACGCGAGTAACGCGCCGCCGGGTTACTCCCTGCCTGCCGAGCTGCATTCAGCTCAATTGCACGCTTGATAGGGATTCCATTCCAGTAGAGGATTTCGACGCCCTCAACAAAGTCTGGGTGTTTAAAGCCTGGGGCGATCTTCGAGACTAAATAGTGGAGCTCGCCATTTTCGATATATTCCTCGATCAGAAAAGGCAAATAAGCCGTAACGCTGCGAAAAGGCTGCGGTAGCAGGTAATTGGTATGCAGGTCACGCACCGACATAAAAATGTCTATCATCTCGGCGTGGAAGTCGAGTGCATCCGGTAACTGGTCTTCCTGTGTCTGCCCCAGATGGTATTCGAGAAGTCGCAGTCGCTGCACCGGGTTGACTGCATAGATCGCTTTCTTCTGCGGCAGGTGGACGTACAATTTGTCGAACAGCAGCAGTGCCTGTTTGACGACCTGCTGGCGTTCAGCCAGTGTAAACGTGGTTCTTCTGCTCAGGAATTCTTTCAACGTGACGGTTGTTGCAAGTTGTTCCTTGACGGCATCATGTGCGTGCTTTAGGAATTCCGAACCTGCCAGGCTTTCACTTTTGATCATAGCGCCGCTCTCCTGCTTATCTCATGGACCAACCTTGGGTAGAACCCGGGCAGCTTGTCCTTCACATAGTCAGGTAAATTGGTCTGGTTGGCGAGCATGCTGAAGTACTTCGCCGGGTCGTCTGCAACCGTCAGCTCATCGAGTTCCATAGGCACGAGAATATCTTCAAGTGCTGCGGCAGCAACAGGCGGCGGCGCAAGCATTGGCGACAGCGGACGCAGGCTCTGCCCGATTTCCCCGTCATTGTCAAGTACCAGTGTGAATACTTCAGGCTGCATCCCCTCTTCCAGGTCAGCTAGCGGCGGCTCGATAAAGTTAGGTGGATCTGGCAGATTCTGTAAGCCCGTACGCAGGCGATTTCGTGCCTCCTGCAGTGTGAGCGTGCCGACAAAAGCAGTTCCGGCGGTCTGGCGCAAATACAGGACGCGTTCTTCCTGTTGGGGCCCTATCTTCAAGCGTTCGGTCTCGACGTCGAATGCTTCCATCAGCTTCGCTGTGCCGCAGCGTGGCACACCGTTAATTACCACGAGAGTGATGTCGGATTCGCTGCTGCGAAGCAGTCTCCGGTAACCGCTGCCCTGCGACCCGTGAGAGACGATAAGGTCGGCACGCTTTCCCGCTTCAATCGAGCCGAGCAGGGAATCCCATTTGAGAATGCGAGCCGCATTGATCGTTACCATCATAACCAGTTCTTCATCACTGAAGATTTTCCCGTTGACGTCGCTGAATATTTTGGCGATTTTCAGTTCCCCCAGCAGGTTCTTGCTCCCGGATGGCGACCAGTCAGAACCAAGCCCGATCAGAAGGCCGTTCTCTTTAGCCGCCTGAATCATTGCAGTATCGCCGTAGAGAAGTAGATTGCTCAAAGGTGACCAGACGATTGCTCCGCCGTTAGCTTTGAGAACAGGGAAGTCTTCTGCGAGCAGCCCTGCTGCGTGAATGCCTCCCAGCGCATTGGTGATCGCCCATTCACCACTGGCAAGGCGCAGATTAAGGAACTGCTTGCGTGCGAACTGGTCTTTGCCTTCGCTGAGATGCAGCAGGCGGCAGCGCCTGTGAAAACTGTCATCCTGTAATTTCTGGAGGAAATCCTCAGCGTCATCCACGTCGTCAGTGCGAGTCTTCGCAGCTGGCAGCGCCGGATCGTCGGGTTTTTCGACGTTGCGGACGATTCCCCGATAATACTTGATGACTCCCGCGTTCGATGCCAGTGTGATTCCCTGTGACGTGGTCACGCCGGCGAGCAGGCATTTGCACTCAACATAGCGCACGAGTGCGGCAAGATAACCTGTTCGCTCTTTAGCTAACATCCTCATAGGACCACTAATGAACTTCCGGTAATCCGGATCGCCCCGCCACTGTTCCCGGTTGCCGTATTTTTTAGGTACTTTCCAGGCTGGCAAGATATTGTAGCTCAGGTGGTTGTGTAGTTCGATCAAACCTGGATAGATTGTCCCTTTTGTATTGATTTTCAGGCAATCTTTGAATCCGTCGGGCGGCGGCGAGGCTGCGGGCTGCACAGCCTCAATCGTATCCCGGTTCACGTAGACTGCACCTTTATTGACCACGCTCAGGTCAGTGTCCATTGTGATCACTTTGCCCAGGAGTACGTAACGCATGTCCAGTGGAAAATCGGCAGAGATTGGCGGCATTGTATCCTCCTGAACCTGGAGTCAGGGAGCTGTCCAGGTGATTTTTTTGTTACCGGACCGTTTGCTACACGTCCCTCTGCTGCCATGCCATAATGGGATGCCAAACGGCAGGTCTTCCCGTGGGATCCCAATTTCATCCCCGGGCTGAAACTGAGTTCCATATGGAGTTGCATCGGGAGTAAGTCCAGAGTCAGGTGTGACGACAGAGATCAGCTGCGGAAGCGCCTGATTCCAGCTTGGCATGATGGAACTTTCGCTGGCAGATGGGTGGACGATATGAAAAACCGGCACATTAGGTGGGTTCTCCCAGTTGTTATAGGAATGTTGAGCCGCCGGAGACGCTGATAGGACTTCGCTGAGAGTCATGCTGGCGAACGCCGTATCCACAAACTGGTTGAGAAGAATGTTCATCGCAAACCGTCCTGCCAATTCATTTGTTTACAATTAAAAGTTCGTTAAAACGCCTGTAAAAACCGGATTTTAATTCTCTAAAATTCTTTAAATTAGTTATTGTTTTATCTTTTTAACGTTTGCTGTTTTCTAATATTTCAAGACTCAGACTCATAAGATCTTAAAAATGAGTGCCTCAAACATACAAATAGTTTGACACAAATAAGAGACTATAGATGGGTTAGAGCATGCCCAAAAAGCCAAAAAATGGCTAATTTTCTCAGTTATACTTCTTAATCTAAAATAGATAGTAGACGAGCTTGCTGAGAGAAATTAAAGCAAAAATACCAGATTATATTTCCTTAAAAGACATCTCCTCTGAGTTGATACCAGGAGCAAGGCTAAATACAATGTATTTGAGGCCTATTCTCGGAAGAGTTCGTTCGAATAGACCTGTATACTCCAAACATATGATCTCAAGGATTTGAAGTTCCTATTGTGGTCGTGTTTACTCTTTCTCAAATCCCTGGTTAGTAAATTTTAATGTCCGACTATTTTCAGTAACGACTCTGACCACATGTTCTGGAGTTCCTGATGGAATATTGGCCTCAATCTCTAATGTCACTGTCACTTTTGAACCCATCAACCCGGCAAGATGTGAGATTACTTCATCAGCTATTCTTCCAGCGTCACGGCCTACACGGGTTGGATCAAGAGTTACACTGCCATAGAAACGTTTTGGAGGCTCTTCTACTGTAGGCTCTTCTACTGTAGGTGTTATTGGAGGAGGTGTTATTGGAGGAGGTGTTATTGGAGGATTAGCCACGTCTGACTTCACCAGTAAACCTGAGAGATTGTCTTCTGAAAGAGGCACTGGCTGTCCACAGCGAAGTCCACGATAACGTTTTGCTGTTTCATCAAAGCTGTCAGCATAAGCAAATGAGTCGTCCATCCACGTAATCAGTTTGAGGCCGTCTCGAATCGCACCTATTAGCACTGAAGGTCTTGCCAGCCTGGGAAGGTAGAGATAGGATGCAAAATCTTCCGCTAGCTGCTTAATTGAAACACTATCTCCACGCCAGAGAGGAATTTTGTCAAGTTCCATACGAAGGCGTGTACCTGCGAGTCCTGTTACAAGCAATTCTTCAGTCTTTAGCTTCTTGCTGGCACGAACCGCGAGAGAGTCCTGACCTGTAAGACGGATAGCCTGCCACTCTATGGAAGACTGTGGATTTGTCTGTACAGGCACAAGAAGCCACACATATGCTTCTGGAATCCGTGCTGTTACCGTTTTATCTGCAGAGTCTCTCTGGCTCTGGGCTTGCCTTACCTGATGTGGAGAAAGATTGAGTATCTCTTTTTCTCCTATAATTGACTCCCAGGCAAGGTATTTGCGAACTGCCTCATCAAGATCCTGCAAGCGTGTCTTGTCAGCTGCAAGGAAGACAAGGGTATTGCGATATTGGCGAGGGTTACTGCCACGGTTTTCAAGAATTGCTTTTGAAGCTTTTTCTGCTTCGTTCCCTGCTTCTTTGGTACAGGTATGGTCAATTCCAAGCACTACAAGACGTGCATCCATGTCGTCAGGCACATCTGCACTTGATGCAGGAAGAGGGTGCACACGGCTGAAGTCGCCTGGATGGCGAAGGCCAGCACGCAGGCGTTTGTCAAGCTCTTTTGCTACCCTGTCAGGATCGCGCCTTAGCTGCTCTGCACGGTCTTCAGCCATTTTGGTGACCGTGGGCTGGGTAGAATACCAGTATCTAGAGCCGTCCTGATAAAGATACGTAGCTGAAGAAGCCAACCTCCTCAGGGCATCACCGAAGACGGCAGGAGACTCACCAGGCATTACGCATCCCAATTTCACGCGCCTGTCTTCAATGCCACGATTTGCAGCTTGTTGAGTCGGAGCGGAGCCTAGATAGATAGTGCGGGCTACACGGCGGCAGGCTGCAAACTTGCCAAGATTAGGCACTTCTGAGTCAATGCGCAAAGGCAGTGAATTTTGGCCGTCTACGTCTTTTTCTATAATGGGAGCCCAGTTTTCTGAGAGGAAATGAGTAAGCTCGGTCTGTACGCGCTGGTCTTCGATGGAGATGTTTGCCGGAAGAATGAGAGGATTTTTGTCCCCCTTTTCCCAGAGGCTGTAGATGACTGCAGCCATAAGGCGCAATACGCCTCTTGTGCGCTGGAACTTCACAAGGGTAGACCAGTCAGTATAAAGCCTGTCAAAAATCTCCGGATGAATAGGATAAGCTGCTTTGATCCTTTTTTCGTAATCAGAATCCCGGCATTCGGGAGGGAATTCCTGGCTCTGGGAGCGGTAAAGGTCGGCAAAAGCCCTGGCCACAACATCCCGGTCTTTGAACTGTGCAGGGTCAGTCATTGGCTCAAACAGCCTTCTGCGCACAATCTCAAAACCTTCTTCTGCGCTTGCAGGCTGCCAGGAGGATTCAAGACGCCCTACCACATTACGAAGCCTCTCAAGCGCCTCTAATCCACGCTGACCGCCCACTTCTACGTAGTCAGCATGGGAATGGGGAGAGGCAGCAGTGTCTGAGGCTGGCAGGCTGATTACAAGCAGACAGTTTCTGGCAAGCTTGGCAGATTCAGTAAGAGCCTGGGCAAAGGTAAATTGAGTTTCAAAACTGCCTCCAGGAAGGTCGCTCTGGTCGTGGAGCTGACGAGCATAAGCTACCCATTCGTCAATAAGAATGACGCAGGGCCCATAGTCGTTGAAAAGTTCACGTAATACATCGCCTGGATTTGTAGCCTTCTCATCATCTGCTCTTATGCGTTCATATGCATCTTTTCCGCCAAGCTGCCAGGCAAGTTCGCCCCAGAGGGTCTTTATGACTGTCCCATCGGGTTTAATTACCGGATTTCCAGGCGAGATTTTGTTTCCCACAAGAACCACCCGCTTTGCATGAGGGATCTTGGGAATTCCGGCATCCATTAGTACGTTTTCAATGCCCAGAAGCTCATTTCCACTGGCGTTTCCAGAAAAGAGATGGTAAAGTGCCAGCATTGAGTGAGTCTTTCCTCCTCCGAAATTAGTCTGGAGCTGGACAACCGGATCTCCTCCCAGTCCTGCGATTCTCTGTAATGAACTTACGAGGAGACGCCTGAGGCTTTCGGTAAGGTATGTACGCCTGAAAAATTCAACAGGATCTCTATATTCGGCTGCTCCTTCCCCAAGGTGAACCTGCCAGAGATCGGCTGCAAATTCAGCCTGCTGGTAGCGGCCGCTTGCAACGTCATGGTGGGGCGTGACCACATCCCTCCAGGGCTTGAGGTTGGAAGCGCTCTCAATAACTGTTCTTGCAGTTTTACGCCTCTCATTCCTCACCTGCTCGTCAAAGATTAGACGGCTGAGTTCCATTTTCATTTTGTATATTTCATCGGCCTGAGGGGAAGAAATTGCTGCCAATAACCTCTCTGTAGAGTCAAGAGCCCTGTATGCGTCATCGCTGGAGAAAGGCTGCTGATGTGCCCATTTGTTTCTCACATCACGAAGCTCGCTCACCAGGCTGCGTTCAGCATAACCCAGGGTTGCTCGGAAAACCTCATTCCATTTATCCCACATGAGTTTTAACAGCCCTGCAGTGTCAAGGTCGGAAATGGGCTTTCCCGCAAATATAGCATCCTCACCCAGGACTTGAGCTGCCTCTTCCTGCGCTTCTCCCTTATAGACATTTTCCATTTCTCTCTGAACATAAGTCCCGAGATCCCCTTTTAGCAGTTCCAGAGCTTTTCCCACACGTTCGCTGTTGCTCATTGACATTTTTATTCCTCTTCAATAATACGTGTTTGCCCTTTTGGCAGGACTTTTTCCTCTCTTGAAAGCCTCATTATTTCAGGCCAGCTCTGCACAAGCGCATTGTAAGCAAGAGCTTCATGAGCCCTTTTTTTGCGCTCACAGAGAGTGTATAACAGGTAAGCAAGTTCTCTTGCTGTGTCGGCTTTACTGCCAAGTTTTGCTACCATTTCGGCAGCCTCCTTCTCTCCTCCATTTTCCAGCACCCGGACCAAATGGTGTACCATTTCCCATACACTCAGACGTTTATCGCTTTCAGGATCCCAATCTTCTGGAAGCTCCTCAGGTTTCAAAAGGCGTACTTTTCCTCCTTTTGAGGTTAAAATTCCAGCTTCAACCATCCCTGAAACGCTTGTGTTCTTTGCTTTGGAAAGTGTTTCAGCAACTCCATATTCTCCTTCTGCAAAGCCAAACTGCTCGAACCATGCAATAGCCCAGCGGCTGTCGGAATCGAAATCTCCCTCCTGCTCTGCAAGTACTTCGTCAAGATTTTGATTAATTAATGAAAGAGCTTCGCGTACCGAGACAGCTTTGCCTTCAGCGTCAAGCACTTTTGAGTAGCGCGTATAAATTGCCATTCCTGGACCAATTGCTGCTTGTTGCAGGTCTACAGGGGCTATGTTTCCGCGCTGGAGATGTTTGAGTGCAATAGGCAGCTCGCTCTTGAGGGCATTCAAGAATTCTCGGCGTGTGGCTGTGGGAGCTTTTTCGTTACGTCTGCGGCAGACGAGAACAATGCTGGAAGCGAGAGCGTTTGTGTCTTTACCAACCATGCGGTTGCCAAGTTCTGTTCGTATAGGCAATGTGCCGCTAAGAGCAAAACCAGCCTGAATAACCGCTTCTAGGAATGTTTCCCAGCCTGTGGAGGAAGTTCCTTCTTTTTCAGTCTCTGACTGTTTGAAAGCGTAATAAATAGTAACTGGAAAAGCTGGATGTGCTTGTTCAGCCAGCCTATTCATGGCTTTGGTCATACCTTCCAAAAAGAAGGCTTCTGCTTTTTCCTTGCTTCCATGACGATAGGGAGTAGCTACCAGCTCCTCGGCTTTTGGTACTGCAAGTGTGGCGAATAATTCAGGAAAGATCGGTTTCAGAGATCTGCGCATCCAGACATAGAAGAAGTCTGATAGATCAGCGTATCCTATGTTATCATAATAAGGAGGATCAGTAGATATTATTTTCATCATACTGAGAGTTTGTACTTGAGCATCAATTTGAGATGAAAATCCTTCATAAAAACCAGGAATTTCTGTAACTACCCTCTTAACTTGTTCACAGCAGCTCAAAAAACTTCCAGTTGATTCTGAAAGTATGTTCGCTTCCGCATAATCCCAAACCATTGGAATAGCTTGCCTGCCAAAAGTATTCCTCATAGTTTGTCCACCTGAAATCCACGAACAGATAATGGAATTATAGTCTGAGAGTTTGTCCAAGGCACACGCAAGATAGACAGATATTGAATCTGCATATGCTGTAACACCTTTGCCACCATCATTGTAAATTATACCATCATCAGACATTCCGGCAGCAAGCGCGTCTTGTTTCACCTTCTCACGCGCTTCCTGTACTAAATCGGAGAAAGTTGTCAGAGCTACGAGCTGGCGGGGAGTAAAGAGATCACCATACTTTGTAAGTCCATATAAATGCGTTCGAATATCTCGAGGATTGTGGTTTATCTCTTGTTCTGGAATCCATGAGGGTGCAGCACGTTCAGCAGCTTCTTGAGAAAAGGAATCGGGAGCAAGGTAGACTCTTCCATTAGTTCCTTCTACAACTATAGCCATCATACGCTGACCAAGATTTCCTGCTATTCCCTGTTCACGGATGTAGTCAACACGTATTGGCGAACCTGAGAGTAAGCATTGGAAGTGCCCACCGCGGCCAACTTTAGTGCCATTTTTAGTTGCTTCTATATTTTTTGGTTTGCCCACTTTCACTGTAAACCGATAGCAATCACCTTCTATAACAGGCTCGACATAAGCTTCTTTACCTTTCTTGGTAGAAAGCATGAAAGTCGAGGCAAGAGGCACATCCACATGAGCAAAGGCCGGATTAGGGCTTTTTACCGTACGCGCCCAGAGCCATGCGATAACTGTAAGCTTCTGGCCAATATAGGGTTTCAGGTCTGGCCTTTCCTTTGCCATTTCCTCTGTAATTTCAACTTTTGGATAAAGATGCCCTATTCTCTTTTCAGCCTCATCGCGCATCCATTTTCCATAGTAACGCACATCTTCAGCCAGTCCCTGTGCACCCTTCCAGCCGCCTGCAGTTATTTCTTTTTGTTTTCTAGACTCAGGATTTACAGGAGGTTTATTTGCGAATTTAGGCGGGATTTCAATCATTGCCTTATTAATGAGCACGGCCACAGGGTTAAGGTCGCTTGCATAGCTTTCCAGGCCCAGGCGCTGGGCTTCAAGAGGGATTGAACCTCCACCTGCGAAGGGGTCGTGGAAGGCAGGCAGTTTCTCAGGGTTGAAGAGTTCTGCTGCTTGCGGATGACCCTTATTTTCTTCGCATGTAGCACGCCAGCTTTTCCAGATTTCTTCCCTTGCCTGGCTGAGCACTTTTTCATTAGTAGTGTTCTCCCACTTCACAAGTTCTTCAATTAACTTGAATAGGCGATGCCTTTCCTGCTCCTGTGCTTCTTCTGTAGGAAACTTCTCCGGGTGCTCTGAAGGATCGTCTACCATCTGAGAAAAGATTACGGCTCTAGCTGCTGCAAGGGGGCGGCGTGCCCACCAGAGGTGCAAAGTGCTGGGGTGCCCGTGGCGAATAGATTTTTCTCGTGCAGAAGCTTCGTTAATCGCCTTCAGGGGGAGAGCAACTTCAATAAGTTTCTTTTTATAAGCCATAAATTATTACATCTCTGTAGATATTTTTATTTAGCAGTAAAAGTCAAGTAAATAGGAAGATTTCAAAAATTAAACTGACATTAAATATGATTTCTGCGTATTTATATGGGGGGCAAATCTTCAGCAGTATAATTCCGCATCTCCTCCGCTCTTGACAGCAGTTCTGCAAAGTCATAGTTTACACTTGTCACCCCGAAATCAGGTTCACGCTGGAAGGGGTAGCGGATGTAGTGCACGCGGTGGTTTTCTTCAGGCAAAAACTCAACAATAGCCAGGATGAAGTCTTCTGGCTTATTAAGAGAGTAGAGGATCTCATTCTTTGTAACTGTAATGGTATTTGCACCGGAAACTCGGCCTTTTACCTCAATAAAACGCAGCTTCCCTGTACCTGGGACGCGGCTTTCAATATCATAACCAAGTTTCTCAGTCTCCCTGTCAATAGGATCAAAGCCGAGGCTGCGTTCAATCTCCATCACAATTGCACGCGCACGGGCTGCAGAAGCCTGGGTGTCTATCGGCTGCACAGGTTCTGGAAGAGGCTTTCCATTCATTTTTGCAATCAGTCCAGCCGGCACTACCAGAAGCCCGCCGAGAATAACAGGAGGGAGCGGAGAAATCTGTTTCTCCAGTCTCAGTTCTTCCATACGCTTTTCAAGGCGAGCCTGCAGTGCATCTGCACGTTTGCGGGCTTCTCCGGAGTTAAGCCTGGCATTAGGCTTGCCTGCCTGCTCCTGAAGCTTTAATTCTTCAGCTCTGTGATCCCAGTAATTAATCTCTTTTGTCAGCCGGTCTTTTACTGCTGCTTCTGTCTTCCCAATCAGCTCCAGTTTGCGTGAACGTATTTCATTAAGATGTTCCGGCACAACATAAGCAACAGCGTGTCCCTGTGCCTTTTGTTCCAGTTCCCGGCTAATCCATGCACACTCTGGTCTGGCAAGAAAATCTTCCACATGAGGTTCATCTGCTCTGAGCGGCCGGTAGTCAAGATAAGGCGCATAGTGCAAATGTCTGGTATTCCCTGCTGAGTCCAGTTCCACGTACAGCATACGTTTGGAGATAATGCGCCTTTCCCCTGAGCGGGTAAGACTTGCATCCTGAATGGCATGTTCAAGATAGAAAAGAACACGAGGGTTAGTTCCCGGATCTCGCTCATCTACAAGTATAGTCCCTCTGCGCAGGAGGTCTCTGTGACGTTCCAGCGTAAGGTCTATGGTAGAAGCGAGCAGCGGGTGTCCAGGACAGACAAAAGCTGCAAGAGGCTGTCCCTGAGGTGCAACAAGTGATTTTTCAAAAGCAATTCTTTCGTACCTCGGCAGTATCGGCTCACCCGTACCAATCATGCGGTCGCGGTTTCTGATAGGCGAAGGCACATAAGTAATCTCATATCTGCGGGGCTCACGCTGTTTTACGGAACCTCCAAGGCGCTGGAAAGCTTCAAGGAAAAAAGATTCAATGTAATGTGGTTGAAGCCTTCTAGCCTCAGCCCTTTCCATATCCTCACGGATACGGTATACCCGGCTTGCATCCATTGCATCGTGAGCAAGGGCTTTTTCTTCCAGCAGATCCTGGAGATGGCTCTGGTCAAAGGCGTTGGATATTACCTGTGTAAGTTTAGCCTTCACATCAGGTTGTTCACCATAGCGAATTGCTTCAATCAATAATTCACGCAGCGGCTTGCCATCAAACTGAAGTTTCCCCAGAACATCAAAAACTTGCCCTCCAAGTGCCTGACGTGCTTGTTCTAGTTTTGACAGTAATGTTCTGTATACGTCACCTTCTCGTGTTTCTTCAGCAACCAGGTTCCAGAGGTGACAAACTTCAGTCTGCCCTATACGGTGAATACGGCCAAAACGCTGTTCTATACGGTTTGGATTCCAGGGCAGGTCATAGTTGACCATCAGATGAGCACGTTGCAGGTTGATACCTTCACCAGCCGCATCAGTTGCCAGAAGCACCTGGACTTCAGGGTCGTGCTTGAAGGCTTCCTGTGCCTTCAGTCTATCCTCCCGCCCCATACCACCGTGTATGGTCACAATGTTTTCTTCTCTTCCTAAAAGGGTGCTGATACGTTTCTTCAGGTATTTCAGAGTGTCTCGGTGTTCAGTGAAAATTACCAGCTTCTGGTGTGGGGAAGATACAGGCCTGGGAATTGGCCTTGATCCATAAGATGTCTGCTCTTCAGCTGTACGGTCGACAATGGACGATTGAGTGAAGATTTCTTCAAGCAGGCTTGCAAGTTCGCGCCATTTTTTATCTTCTCCACTGCGATAAACATCATCAGCAAGTCCCTCCAAATGTTTCAGGGTCTCAATCTCTGCTTTTAATTCTGTAATGCTGCGAGCTGCAGTTGCCTGGTCGAGGATCTCCTCCTCAACTGTTTCTACTTCGCTTTCAGGTGCATCTTCCAGGTCTTCTACGTCTTCTGCATCAAGCACCACTCCTTCGCATACGGAAAACTGAGCTCCTCTATGTAGTAATTCCATCTCACGCAACCGTTTTTCCAGGCGCTCATGACGACGACGCAGGGATTCACGGATTGCCTCAGGAGATGAGGCAAGGCGGCGCTGCAGTATGGTAAGTGCAAAGCCAACTGTCCCCACCCGCTTATCGTTCTGAAGCGCTTCGGCACGGTCGAATTCATTTCGCACATAATCGGTTACTTCCCTGTAAAGCCGTGTTTCTGCATCTGAAAGCCTATAAGCTACAGTATAAGCGATGCGCTCAGGAAAAAGAGGTGTTGCATCAAACTTGAACAATTTTTCCTTTACCATCCGGCGCATTAGATCCGATACATCTGCTGTATGGACTCCATCACGGAAACGTCCTTCAAAGCGGTCACCGTCCAGTAAAGCCATAAAGAGCTGGAAGTCTTCTTCTTTCCCGTTGTGTGGTGTTGCCGTCATTAAAAGAAAATGCCTTGTCAGGGTAGAGAGTAAATGACCGAGCCTGTAGCGTTTTGTGTACTTAATCTCGCCGCCAAAAAAAGTTGCTGACATCTTGTGCGCTTCATCACAGACTATCAAGTCCCAGCGGCAGTCTGGAACTTTGAGCTTCTCATGTATATTTTCATTGCGTGAGAGTTTATCCAGCCTTGCAATAACCAGGTTTGTCTCCAAAAACCAGTTGCCTGTGCGTGCAGCTTCAAGCTTGTCATTTGTAAGGATCTCAAAAGGAAGATTAAAACGCCGGTAAAGCTCATCCTGCCATTGTTCAGCCAGACTTCCAGGGCAAACAACAAGACAGCGATGCAAATCTCCACGGGCAATCAACTCTTTCATTAAAAGTCCAGCCATGATTGTCTTGCCAGCTCCTGGGTCATCTGCCAGCAGGAAACGTAATGGTTGTCGTGGTAACATTGCGTCATAGACAGCTGTGATCTGATGTGGAAGCGGATCGACCATTGAGGTATGTACAGCCAGAACCGGATCAAACATGTGTGCCAGTCGAATTCGATGAGCCTCTGAAACTAGCCGAAAATGACCACCATCCCCATCGAAACTCCAGGGTCTTCCATGTTCAACAACTTCTATTCTATTTTCATCATGACGATATAGAAGTTCATTGGCTAACTTGCCTTCGGGAGTCTTATATGTAAGATCAAGGGCTGTTGAACCGTACCATTGCACGCTTACGACTGTCACCAGACAATCTGTAAGAATGCCTCGCACAGCTGTATTTGGTCGAAGGTCTTCAAGTTTACTCATGGAAACACATACCTGGAAATATTTGTAGAAAATTATTTTTATTAATTGAAATTTTTCTGTTAAGGTATACCCGCTAATCTTTTTAACTCTTGCTTTTTACAATAATTTCCTTGTACTTTATTATCACTAGTGTTATTTTTTCACTACGCATGCTCTTATAGTCAGCTCTATATTTAATACAACATTATTATACTAATTATTTCATAACTGCTCTTTATGAGCTTGGAGAAGTTTACCACTTCTGATATTTCTACCTCCATATGTCATTTCTGCAATTAAGACGGGCAGCTGAGATTTCAGCCTTATTATTGGTTAAAAATGGTTTGATTCCCGCTAAAGTTGCCGAAGATTTTTCAGTCCACCGTTCAAAATTTCATGTTAGATAAAACGAGCTGAAAAAGAAGGTTTACTCAGCCTTAAATGTAAATCTGGTCGAGGAGTAAAGTCATTTTTAACAGCAGAACAACTTTCTGAGTTAAAGAGAGCACTTTCAGAGCCAATACCAACAGATGATGGTTATTATCGTGGTTATCAAACAAAGGATGCAGTTCAATTTGTTAGATAAAAATTTCAAGTGTCTTATTCCGAATAAGAATGAAACAAATTATTATAGATTTAGGATTTAGTTAAATAACATGTAGACCTCGGTCTAAAAAGCGCAATGAAGCCCCTACAGCTGAATTTATAGCCGAAGTTCAAAAAAAGATCTCTAAGCTAGGCTGTCTCAAAATTCAAACCATTTCTACAATTGGATAATGAGAACCGTTGGCTTTAAAAATATAACCACTTAAAACAGAGAAATTTAGATATGAATTGACCTTATAGTAGAAAAAATTGACACAATTGTAGAATTAACTTTAGTTTTGAGACAGCCTACAAAATAAAAATTTGGAGGGAAAGAATGAAAATTGTAAGTAGAAAACGAATTGCTTTATTGATAATTACAACTGTGATTACAATTATGAGTGGAGGAATAGGAGCAGCTTTGATTAATGGACAACCATCATTAGATGATAACCCACTTCACCAACTCCCCTTAACATCAGGAAAGATATCTTATTTTACTTCAAGAGATGTAACTGGTTATTGCGATGGTGCAGCATGGGGAGAATTACTGGGAGAAGATTGTGGAAACGATGAAGCAACAAAATATTGGTATGTAGCAATGAGGTGGCCATATGTTAATGGAGCCTCAGAATCTGAGATATTAGAAGCAAAATCTTGGTGGTATAACAAAAAAATACTCGTAACCAACCCAACTAATGATAAGCAAGTAGTACTGGCAGTAAAAAGCTTGGGACCTAACGAAACTACTGGCAAAGTAATAGATGTCTCGAAAACAGCTATTGAAGCTATCAGTGCAAAAACGGGTGATATTGTAAACATTGAGTTTGCAGATCAGAATGTTGAGCTTGGAGTGTACGCTGGTGAAGTAAAAACAGAGGTATTTCAATGGCCAGCAGATATGAAATCCTGCAAAGTTTCACTTAGATATGATGTATTACTGAATGGTAAAAATCATACAGGACTAGATATTTCAGGATCAGGCAAGCAAATAATTCTGGCATCTGCAAGCGGTAAGGTGAGCAAAATTGTTAGAAATGATGTAGGCTGTGCATCTAATTGTGGTACGGGTGGCGGGAAATGCAATGATCATGGTTTAGGAAACACGGTTATAATTGAACATGAGATGAAAAATGGTAATAAAGTCTACTCGATGTATTCCCATCTTGCTTCTATAGAACCTGATATCGAAGAAAGACGCTATGTAATAGGGGGAATAACTAAAATTGGCATTATGGGAGCTACAGGGTACGGTCAGGATGATTATTGGATAAAATGTAAAAAGAATAAAAACCCTCATCTTCATTTCGAAATTAAGGATTCAAACACTATTTCTAATCCAAATATACTTTCGAAAATCGCTTATGGATACGTAAAAGGAAATCCCGATGACTATGGATTCCATAATCCTGAGACCTATATTAATAACAACGAAATTCAAGTTATTAGCTACGGTTCCGGTTCAATCTCTTCCACTCAATGGGAATTTAACACTCCTAATGACAAAGAAGGATGGGAACTTCATAATATAGGCCCATTTTCAGTTACTGATGGTATATTTAGGATAGACCCTAATCCCGAAGATTATTGGATTGAAAGTCAGCCTCTTTCAGTCAATGCAAATAATTATAATGCAATTATGATAAACATGGCAAGTAATGCTCCTGATGGAGTTGGAGCCATTTATTTCAAAACTTCTGATTCTGACTCATATACTGATGATAAAAAAGTCGAATTCACAGTTAATGCAGATGGAAAATTCA
The DNA here is from genome assembly GCA_030054735.1 of Methanobacteriota archaeon. Taxonomy (GTDB): domain Archaea; phylum Halobacteriota; class Methanosarcinia; order Methanosarcinales; family Methanosarcinaceae; genus Methanosarcina. The sequence goes on from JASGVX010000146.1 coordinate 17,161, forward strand.
GAGAATACTCCATATTTATGGGAGAGAATCCTAATTGGAAAGGCACAATAACTGGAATAAGGATTGATCCATCCAATGAAGGTACTCCTGATAACAAAGATATTGGGTTTGACTTCATAAGGTTAACTAAAATTTCATGGGAATTTAATAGTCCTGACGACAAAGAAGAATGGGAACTTCATAATATAGGTCCTTTTTCTGTTACTGATGGGATATTCAGAATAGACCCTAACCCTGGAGATTACTGGATAGAATCTCAACCATTGGCTGTTAACGCAAATAATTATAATGCGATTATGATAAACATGGCAAGCAATGCTCCTGATGGAGTTGGAGCCATTTATTTCAAAACTTCTGATTCTGACTCGTATACTGATGATAAAAAAGTCGAATTCACAGTTAATGCAGATGGAAAATTCAGAGAATACTCCATATCTATGGGAGAGAATCTTAATTGGAAAGGCACAATAACTGGAATCAGAATTGATCCATCTAACGATGGAACAAGCGATAACAAGGACGTAGGGTTTGATTATATAAGATTTTTTAACAATGAGTTATCTTTGAACACGCCTTTGGATATCATCTTTGTTATTGACACTACGGGAAGTATGTCGGATGATATTGACGCTGTAAAATCATCTGCCAGTGAGATCGTAGAAGCAATAGACTTAAAAACAAATAACTATCGTGTGGCTGTAGTAGATTATAGGGATTATCCGAATTCACCTTACGGTGAGCCTGGTTTAGATTATCTATATAATCTCGATTTATCGTTTTCAAACAATAAAGATACCATTGTTAACTCAATTAATAGCTTGAGTTTAGGACATGGGATGGATTGGGAAGAATCCGTATATTCTGCATTAGTAAAAGCTATGATAGACGATAACAAAGATCTAATGAATGCTGACAATTATGGGTGGAGAAATGGTGCTAATAAAGCTATAATACTAATGGGTGACGCTCCTGCTCACAATCCTGAACCTTGGGAAGGTGGGTATTCTTTAGAGGACGTTAGTTATTGGTCCAAAAATATAGACCCAGTGATTGTTTATAGTATAGTAATCGGCTCTGATAGTACCACCCACCAGTCATTTTCCGAAATATCAGAGGTAACGGGTGGAAAAGTTTACACCTCTCCCAGCGCATCTGAGATTGTTGATACAATTATCAAAGTGATAGGTGATATTGGAGAAACTACAAATAGTGGGGTTTCTGTTAGTGTTGATCCAACAATCAATGTAGCAAATCCGGAAGGATCAGTAACATATTCTATTAGTGTAACAAATACTGGAACTATACTAGATACCTATGACGTGTCAATAGATTTACAAAACTTTTCTAGTGAATATAGAGGGTATCCAACAGCAATTCGAATACCTTGGATCAATCTTGATCCTACATCAATTGAAATTGAACCCGGTGCTACCAAAGCTGCATCTTTAACATTCAGGGTTCCAAGTGATTGGGCAGGTATGGAGGATGTCGTATATCCATTTGAGGTCACAGCAAAATCCAAAACAGATGACTCGATTAGTAACACATTTTCAGCAGAGTTAAAAGTAATAGCTAACAAGAAAAGTATGATAGAATATTCTAAGTTAGAGATTATTTGGCTTTCAGAGTTAATTAAAAGTTCGTCAATTGATGATGGAATCAAAAATTCATTGTTAGATAAACTTACAAACTCAGCCATGAAACTTGACCAGTCGATCTCGAATGCGGAATCTGGAAAAAACAAACAAGCGAATAATATGCTGAATGCTTCCCAAAACATTATCAACGCCTTCATAAATCAAGTCGAAGCACAGTATGATAAGAAAATTATACAAACAGATGCAGAAGTGCTAATTGAAAAGGCAAATACAATACTGGAAGATATTGAATTTGCTAAAAATGTATGAGTGTGTTAATTAACACACCATTCAGGCTGTCTCAAAACTCAAACCATTTCTACAATTGGATAATGAGAACCGTTAGCTTTAAAAACATGACCACTTGAAACAGAGAAATTTAGATGTGAATTAACCTTATAGTAGAAAAAATTGACACAAATGTAGAATTAACTTTACTTTT
>JASGVX010000147.1 GCA_030054735.1 Methanobacteriota archaeon
TAAAAGTGCAAGAGAACTAAAACGAGCGTATATCCTCCTTCTGTCAAACCAGCAAAAAAGTGTTAGCGAAATCGTGGAAAGATTAGGTGTTTCCAGGAATACTACTTTGAATATAAGGAAAAGATACATTGCAGAAGGTCTTCCCAATGCTCTTTCTGACAAACCAAGACCTGGTCAACCTATAAAATACACTGAAAAACATGTTGCGGAAGTCGTCGCTTTAGCTTGTAGCAGTCCTCCTGATGGAAGCAAGAGATGGTCGCTTTCTCTGCTTACTGAAGAACTAAGAAAAAAAGAAGGATTTGAAACTATAGGTAAAGAGAGTGTCAGGCTTATTCTAAAAAAAACAAAAATAAGCCCTGGTTAAGAAAGATGTGGTGGATTCAGGAAATTGATTCCGAATATAGAGACAGGATGTATGACATTCTTGATCTATACGAAGAGGAATACGACCCTAAAAAACCTCTCGTATGTTTAGATGAGAAACCTAAGCAATTGCTTGTGGACAAGAGAATAAGCATTCCTATGAAGCCCGGAAGCCCAGAAAAATATGATTATGAATATGTAAGAAATGGAATAGCAAACATATTCATGGACAAAGAGAAGGGATGAACACAAAAGCAAAATTGAATGGAAGTTTACAAGGAAGAAGACAGATGAGAAAATGTCAAAGTATTATGTGAAATAATTAAATTGTCATGACACTAGTTCCTTACCAGGGATCCGTATTCAGCGGCATTTTATTGTCTAATTTTAAAGGCACTAAATATAATTTTATAACAAAACAAGCAATTTTAGGCAATTTTTTTACATTTAAAGTATTATTATCAATTTTGGCAAAGGCTCAGTTAAAAAAATTCTATGAAGGAGACCTTTTCTGGACCGATTGAAGCATTTTTATCACCAGCTCCTTCATCGCCTCCCCCATGACATTTCTCAGGTTATTTCCTGAGCAGCAGGTAGGAAGTGGCACAGAAGTGCGAGAACCAGAGAAGTATCAAGCCCGGCAACAGGAAGAAAATAGATTCTAGACTAAAAAATTCTCATGTCATATAAATCTCGTTTCAAATAATTCTCATTTCATGCGGTTCACTTCAATGTAAAACTTATTCCGCTCAACATATTTAAATAACAATAAGCTATAATGTACTGTGCTAACAAGTGTCATGTTAGCTGATAGCAGGAATTTAGAGGCAGGTGTAGAAGATGTTAGTTTTAGGAATCGAGGATCCACAGATCTGGCTTGCATATTTATCTTGTGTATTAAGCGCGCTAGGTTGCATGGTTTACGGTGCATTGAACTGGAGAGGCAAGGAAGAAAAAGAACAGACCAGCAAGAGTGGAACTCAAAAAACAGTAGTTAAGGATCAATAAAACATATCCTGGTTCAAGCTTAACCCTTACTTCAGGCGGTCTTATCACGCCTGTGAAAAACGCAATTAACACTATTCTGGAATGATTTTTATGGCAATCAGTACTTCAACTCTTATCCTTCTTGTCATTGTTTATTTTGGATTAACTTTCTACGTTGCACGGTTGGGATATAAGAAAAGCTCTCAGACCGATGGGTATATGCTTGCAGGCAGACGCGTACCCCCGGCATTTATGGCTCTCTCTTACGGAGCTGCATTTATCAGCACTTCTGCAATAATAGGATTTGGAGGAGTAGCCGCTTCTTTAGGAATGGGGCTTCTGTGGCTTGTGTTTATGAATATCTTTTTTGGGATTTTCATTGCCTTTGTGGTCTTTGGCCCTGGAACCCGGCGTATGGGTCTAAACCTTGGAGCCATTACCTTCCCTGAATTTATAGGAAAACGCTTCCAATCAAGATTTATTCAATCCTTTTCCGGGCTACTTATAGCGATTTTTATGCCTATTTACGCAGCAAGTGTTATCATAGGAGCAGGTCGTTTTCTTGAGACCACACTTGGGATAAACTATAAACTCTCTCTTCTGATTTTTACCGCCATCATTGCTTTTTATGTGATTAAAGGCGGGCTTCTCTCAGTAGTGTATGTGGATGTGATGCAGGCCACTATTATGTTAATAGGAATGACCTTTTTACTGATATATACCTACAGCAAACTGGGAGGAGTTGTAGAAGCTCATCAAGCTCTTACAAATATGGCAAATCTTGTTCCTCAAGCACTTGTTGATCAGGGACACAGGGGCTGGACTGCAATGCCTGCTTTTAATTCCTCAATCTGGTGGACACTGGTTTCCACAATCATAATGGGAGTAGGAATAGGAGCACTTGCACAGCCACAGCTTGCAGTCAGGTTCATGACTGTGAAAGATGACCGATCCTTGAAAAGGGCAGTTGCTGTGGGAGGCCCCTTCCTTCTGATGATGGCAGGAGTCGCATATGTTGTGGGAGCCCTTTCCAATGTATACTTTTATAGGACTTTAGGGAAGATTGCCATTGATGTTGTCCCAGGCGGAAATACTGACCTTATAATTCCAGCGTACCTGAACCATGCAATGCCTGAGCTGTTTGTAGCAATCTTCATGCTCAGCCTGCTCTCGGCTGCAATGTCTACTGCAGCTGCCCAGTTCCACACAATGGGTACAGCCATTGGGTACGACGTTTACCAGCACGGTCTTTTGAAAGGTAAGTCCGGCACAAGCACAGTTCGCGTTACAAAAATAGGAATTGCCTTTACCATCATGGTAGCAGTTATTCTGGCTTACATTCTCCCTGGAAGTATCATCGCAAGAGCTACTGCCATGTTCATGGGACTGTGCACATCCGCTTTCCTGCCCATTTACATTGGAGCACTGTTCTGGAAACGTACAACAAAAGCCGGAGCAACTGCAAGTCTTGTTGTGGGCTCGATAAGCAGCCTCTTCTGGCTTGTTTTTATTCATGCAAAAGAAGCTGTCCCTCTAAAGATTTGCATGGCAATCTTTGGAAAGGAGACTTTACTTTCAGGCATCTGGCCTCTTGTAGACCCTATCTTGGTTGCAACTCCACTTTCTTTTCTTGTCCTGATTGTTGTAAGCCTTATGACACCCAAATTTTCACCTGAATTCCTGAAGAAAGCTTTCAGGCGCAGGTTTGATGACGAAGAAGAGGAAAAGTCATCAGCGTCGCACAAGACGCTTGATTCTACAGGAATTTAAGCCTACTCATTTAAATGTCAGGCGCATATTTATTTGTGCGTCTATTTCCTTTCTCTTTCATTTTTTTCATGATGATATAAGATCGCTCCTCTTTGGTTTATTTTCAATTATGCTTATCAAAATCATAACAGGGAAATGGAAATTTACGAGAAAAATTGCTGACGAGAAAATGTCCAAATATTATGCGGCGTAATTAAATTGTCATGACACTAGTAAAAAAGTTTTTGAGTGCAGCTGGTGTTTATTCCTTTATTCTTAAATATCTCAAAAATTTTAATGCAAGTTTAAATCTGCAATGGAGATAATATATGTCAAGTAACCTATACCGAAATATAGTGATTGCAACAGACGGATCTGAGAACTCACTCAAAGCTATTTCTTGCGGTATTGAGATTGCAAAACTTAGCGGAGCAACCATTCACGCCATTCATGTAGTGGATACGCCCCCCGCAATTTCTAAAGTCTGGACTGCTGGCAAAGATATGATCTATGAAATGATGATAAGTGATGGGAAGAAGATAATGCATAAAGTTAAAAAAATTATAAAGGACTCGGGAGTGGAGGTAAGAGAGATCCTTTTGTATGGGCACCCGGGTGAAGAAATAATCAAGTTTGCAGAAAATAATAACATGGACCTTATAGTAATTGGCACACTCGGAAAAACAGGACTCGAGAGATTTTTGATGGGAAGTGTTGCAGAAAAAGTGCTAAGATATTCAAAGGTCCCTGTCATGGTTGTCAGAAATAGGAATTCAGAGGACTTAACGGTGTAAACTGCATCCCAAAAATTTATGTGTTGAGAATTTGCAATAACAGTAGTTCACTAATTTTTTACTTTTCCTTAAACGATGTTTTCCGATACCTATATATACTATGAAAACGCAGCCGTATGTCTCTTTTCACACCTAAATCTGGAAATGGTTCAAAAATCGAATTAAGGTGATGTTTTGCCACTTTCCATCAAATTCCTTATTTTTTAACCTACATTCGGCAGGTCGACATTTAATTTTTCATAATTTCTGTTGATGGCGATTTTGAAATAATACATAGTATTTGTACGTAACTTTTAGGTTTACATATGATCAATTATAATATCTCATACTAATGGATGGTGAAAATTTAATTTCAAACACTTATACCCCATATTGTCATTAATGATATTGGGATGTGCAATTATAGAGCCATTACCAAAGTAAAAACTTGAAGTCATATTTCAACTATTCCTAAACTTTTATGAAAAAATGATTCAGTATTTATATATGTGGTGGTAGTTGAACCACATATTAACCAATTTTTAATCTCATTTCTAGACAGGGGATACTATAAAAAAAATAAAAATTGAAAAAATAAAACTAAGCAGATATGCTGAAAATCAGAGCTGAAAAAATCAGAGGTTGAAAATCAGAAGCTGAAAGTCAAAGGTACAGTACTGGCTCAGCCATTTACTTTAAAGCGGAGCAGAGCTGCGATACCTCCAAGTTTGTGAAGCTTTTCTCCGGGCTCAAACGCTGTACTAAATACGACAACCTTTCCCTGCGTCTGCTCAACTTCCGTAAGGAGTTTATCAATATCTTCCCCTTTTTCCCGCCCTTTCCGCAAGGTTTCGTCAGCAATTAGCAGGGTTTCGACCGCCCCATATTCAAGAGCATTTCTAACATCTGCAAACCCGTAAGCGGCTTTCCCGTCCATTGAGATTTCCCTTATAAGGTCTTCCATGAGAGAGGATTCTCGAGCAATGCGGGACTCCTGCATAATCCGATCCACAGCTCCTCTGCGGAGCACTTCCTGAAACCCTGACATACCTATCATAGATGTATCTTCAGTCAATGCCTTTGAAGCCATAGAAGGCTCGGTTTCATGGAAGTATTTCAGGAAATCTTCTTTGGTGAAGCCGGGCCCTGCGACCACTATAGAAGCGTCTTCGGGAACTGCATGCCTTAGCTGTTCAACAATTTCCCTGAAAAACTCATTCCGAAGCCCGGTCTCTCTCTTTCCGGAAGACTGCTGGATATGGGAATAGACTTCAATTCCGTAGTGGCGCACAAAACCAATGTCTGCATCACCCTCCTCAACTGCCACGATAACAACTTTGGGGCGTTTTCCGGCTTCTTCGGCGTCCTGGATGCGCTGGAGCTGGTCGTTTTTCCAGAGTTCCTTAATGATAGAAATGTTAGTCCCAATCTCGACATTGAGAGTATGATAAGGACCGACATCCATTCCCTGCTCAATTGGCCCGTGTATTCGCAGCCTGTTTGCAAATTTATGAAACTCCAGTCCCTCTACCCTGATCCCCAGCCTTACCTTTACTTTCTCGACCTTTTCCGGGCGGAGTTTGTCGCTTGCCGTATCAGCTTTCCTTTTAGTAAGGGCAAAGACCATGTCCCCTTTTTCAATAATATATTTCAGGTGCCAGAGGTCGTCAAGGGTCTCGGCAGTCACGGAAATTTCCCCTACCATGCCTTTCAGAGAACGGTTTGTAACCCTCATGCCTTTTTCACTCCGGACGTTTCAATTTTATCTTCATTTCCCTCTCCGGTTTCTGCTTCAATTTCCACTTCACCGCCTTCTCCGAACTCCTCTTCGGCTTCATCTCCTAATTCCTCTTCAGGTTCCCCTTCGCTATCTTCAAATCCGGCTTCCATTTCAGAAGGCCCATACCCTTCCCCATCAGGCCCGGCTCCCTGATCTCTTCGTCCTGGCTTCTGGGCCCTGAGATCGGATTCTCCAGCAGGGACCATCATAGCTACCTGGTCAGGAGATGCAATCTGCTTTACAAAGCGAGGGTCCTTCATCTCATCAACATAAATCCTGTAGATCTTTTTCGATATATCGTTCTGGTTGAATTTGCCAGGAATGATTTCAAGGATGTAGTCCGCATGCTTTCGAACCGCAGAAGCCGGCCCGCCTATTACCCTTGTTTCGCCTTTCAGCTCAAGCCCGACTGCAATTCCAAGAGCTATGTCTTTGAAGTAATTGCGTTCCCCACGGATAACAAATGACCCTTTTTTCAGGTATTCTCCGGACTCTGGAGTCTTTGTTACCTGTTCGGATTTAATCCAGTAGCAGTCCCCACTGAATATCCCGGATTTCCAGAGGCTTGAATAAGAAACCGCAAACTGTGCAGCTTCCTGAAGTGTGGATTCCGGGACCTCTTTTCCTTCCGTTTTTACAACTGTCAGAGGAGCACCAGGAGTCTGTGTATGGAAAACAATGTCTCTTTTTTCCATGTATTTTTTGAAAATTTCCTCGTTTGTATCGGCATCCCTGCCTCCTATAACTAAGAAGCCGTCTGAAGAGACAAACCATCTGAAACGGTCGTACCAGTGCTTTTTCCGGGACGCCTGAAGTTTTCTCCCAACCTTAACAGCTTTTGCCACTGGTTTTTTCTCCATAGCCTTTTTAGTGTCCTCAATAGCCCTGACAGCCCCGTCCCTCTTTTTAGTAAACTTTTTGACTTTCTCATAGTATTCCTGGGCGTTTTGAGGCACGGTCTTTCGGATATCAAGGTTTACGGTCTTCCCGTCAAGGTTTACCATTAGAGTCCCGGTTTTCTGCTCGATGTCCGTAATCTTCTGAGCAGCAGGCACGGTCTTTTTTGCCTGTTTCAGTATAGAACGGATTTCATCCCAAGAATAGCCCTTTGCCCTCGCGCCGTTAAGTACAGAGAAGAGCTCTTCGATAATCTGGTAATTTGCATATATTGTCTCTGCAAGGGTATTGTTTTTCTCAATTTCCTTTCTAAACTTTTTAAGGCTTTCTTCCTGCTGGAGTAAGCGCCTTTCGTATACTCCAAGGGTTTTTTCTTTTTTTACGGCTTCTTTTTCCTCTGCAACCTGTTCCAGAGCCTTTTTCCCGAAAAACTCATCAAGTGCAGTATTAAATGAATCAAAATATTCTTTTTCGTACTCAGAATAATGGTTAAGGTCAAAAGGAACTGCATCAAAAGCTTCCAGTTTTCCATTAATTTCCTGCTTTATATGCTGAGGCCTGAGCCCGGGAACCTGAGTTTCTATTCCTGCTTCGGGCCCGCCTTCGGTTTCAGGTAGAATTTCTGCTTCACCCCCGGCTTTACCAGGGTCTCTAAACAGAACGGAAAAAAGGTCCTGCAAAGCATAATGGATCTTTTCAGCATCTTCTACAGTGGCTTCTTTTGCAGGTTTAGACTTATTGATTCCAGCGCGTGCACAGGCTTCCTCTGCCATGACTCCTCCGAGGTTGAACCTTGTAGCAATCGTCCGGACGATATCTGCCGTTGATTTTGAAAACGCATCCATGAGGTCTGAAACTTTAGCATCGACTGGGCTCAACTGCGCTTCAGGAAGCTCGTAAATTTCTCCGCTCCTGAGCCTGCGGTCCTTGAGGGTTACGGGATTCATGGGCAGGATGATTTTGTTTTCCGAATCCACTATCAGGACATTGCCTCGCGCAAACAGTTCTACAATGAGTGTGCTTCTAACTCCCGCCCTCTCAATCCCTATTTTTATGATCCTGTCGAAATCGTGCTGCTCGACAGATACAATCCTTCCTCCCATCAGGTATTTTCGCAGAAGCATGGGAAAAGCCTGAGGAAGCGCTGGGCTTGCCCGGATGTATTTCGTCATATGTAGGCGTTTTCCTGCCTCTATTACCAGGTTGTCCCTCCCCTGGTGAAAAATGTAAAGATTGATGCGTATCTCCTCGCTCGCTGGCTGGTAGATCTTCCCTATCTTCGCATCAATAATTGTCCTGGGACCCGCTGACAGTTCGGCAACAACTGCAGCAACGTCGGCACTTGACATATCCTGTTTCATGACGTGGATATAAGAAAGGATTCATGTATAAGTGTTACTGTAGAATTCTTTTTAGAGTAAATACTTAAGCGGCTAGAAAAAAAGGTGAAAAAGATAAGCTATTCAGGATAGATCTTTTATCCCCTGAAGAAATCAACCCATACCGGCCTTTTATGAAGATTGTTATTCAGTATTTTCCTCCATTCCTCATCCTTTAACCGTTCTCCCGGAGGCTGCCAGAACTCATAATAACTCATTACAGGGCCTGCTCCGAGTACGATCCTGCCGTCCGCTGTTTATCAATTACCTGTATCTCAGCAAGTCCATTATCTGCCATTTTTTGAGCTTCAGAAAGGCTTTTCTCATTTTCTTTCAATGATAGATAAGCGCTTTTAACTTTATTCCAGCAGAGTCCCTGGATTTATAAAGCCGCTTCTGAGCATATGGTCTGCAAGTACAAGGGCAACCATAGCTTCGGCAACCGGCACCATGCGAGGGGGAATCGTAGGATCATGCCGACCTTTGATTGAGATTTCTGCGTTTTCCCGGGTTGTGAGGTCAACGGTTTGCTGAAGTTTACTTATGGAAGGGGTGGGTTTTACTGCTGCCCTGCAAACAATATCCAGTCCCGTAGAGATTCCTCCAAGGACCCCACCTGCGTTATTGCCCGTACAGGTTATTTCTCCGTCTTCAATACGGAAAGGATCGTTCATTTCACTTCCGCGCATGCGGGCAGCCTCAAATCCGGCTCCGATTTCAAAACCTTTGACTGCGGGGATGCTCATAAGAGCTTTTGCAAGGTCTGCGTCAAGCCTGTCAAATACTGGTTCTCCAAGGCCTGCAGGTACACCTTTTACAATGATCTCGACAATTCCACCGATGCTGTCTCCTTCCTGGCGCAGTGCTGTAACTTTCTCAAGCATTTTTTCAGCGGCTGCGAGATCGGCACAGCGGACAGGGGTTTTTTCCACGTTTTCAAGGATTTCTTCAAAAGAGAGGGGGTTTGCCCGGATCCCACCAAGTTCGAGGACATGCCCGGCAATCCTGATCCCAAAACGAGAGAGAAGAAGCTTTGCCAGGGCTCCGCCTGCAACTCTTCCTGCTGTCTCACGTGCTGATGACCTGCCTCCTCCGCGGTGGTCTCTTATCCCGTAGCGAGCCATATATGTAAAATCTGCATGTCCGGGGCGGGGAGTATTTTTGATAGCATCATAAGAAGATGACTGGGCATCCGAATTCCAGACCAGCATGGAGATAGGAGTGCCTGTGCTTATGCCTTCGAAAATTCCGGAAAGTATCTCCACCCTATCAGCCTCGTTTCTCGCTGTGGAGACGTCACTCTGCCCTGGGCGCCGCCTGTCCAGTTCTTTCTGGATCTCAGATTCGGAAAATGGGAGTCCTGCAGGCAGCCCATCAACCACGACACCGACAGCCCTTCCGTGGGACTCACCCCAGGTCGTGATCCGAAACATCTGCCCGAAAATGTTTCCAGCCATGCATCTTAACTGGTTTTTTTGCTATTTGATCCTTGGGGTGAGAGAGAAATAGATGTCGCTTTTCGTGTGCATGGAGTCCGCAATAAAGACCTGGCTCCTCAGGGCTATACCCTGTCAGTATTCATAGTGAGTGAACAGATAGTTAACGCACATCGTACTCAGTATTAAAAGAAAGCTGATAGCTGTAAACTCAGGTACGTTCCGGATAAGAAAACGGTCAAGTGCGTTCCGGAAAATCTTAAAACCCAGAAAAAAAGGAGCATTTTTTAGACCTGTGGATCACCGGATAACAACCCCCTGATGAGAAATATAAAATGACAGTACCGAAAACAAAATTGAAGATAAAAAAGAAATTCCAGAGACAAAGTTAATATACATATTTCGCTGATTTTTATATATATCTAATTATTTTATTCCCCCGATATTCTTGATAGAGACAGGAAAGAGCAGTTAATTGAAACGGGTTTTATAATAGTCAACCAATCAGAATTTATAAGAGTTAAAGTTTAATTTATTATTGAAGAAAGCCCATTAATTGTCTCTGTTGATGCAAAAAAAAGAAATAATAGTCAATTTCAGTAGTTCACTAATTTTTTACTTTTCCTTAAACGATGTTTTCCGATACCTTTATATACTATGAAAACGCCGCCGTATGTCTCTTTTCACATCTAAATCTAGATATGGTTCAAGAATCGAA
>JASGVX010000148.1 GCA_030054735.1 Methanobacteriota archaeon
TCTGGTTTCACTAAAACAACATTTACATGTTTTACATTTAAGGAGAACACGATTGTTTTTACCATATAGTTCTTTAAGGACTATATTCCCTTGATTTTTAACTCCATAATCAGGGCAGTCTTTGTTCCAGCAAAAAAATTGTGAAAAATCGATTTCAGAAGTGATTATGATACCTCCATATAATAATAGATTCAAGATTATATAAAACTATGTCTATGATTTGTGGACACGACCAGGAAATGGTATAGTCTGAGTTCCCAAAATTTAAGCGCATAAATCTAATTTCACTAATCTACTATCTCAGATGATTGTTATTTTAAATTAGATCTTATTATTCATGCGCTTAAGTTTAAGCACATAATAGAATATCAGAAGAGCCTTATGAGCTTAAAAAGGCGGAAGTTAGGGTATAGAGAATTTTACAGAAAATTAGGCACACTGCCTCATAGCAAGATGATAAATTATAATTTAATATAGGGGAAAAACAAATCGTATAGGCAAACATGCCTGTTAATATTATAAAAAACAAAACAAATCAAATAAAACAAAGGAAAAAAGTACAATTAAAAAGTACAATTAAAAGTATGATAAGTGGATTTATACAAAAATATAAATTATATAGCCAACGAAGTACTGACAAATGCAATGCAGACCGAATGAAATATAAATAAGGTATAATACAGCATCAGTACAGCACCAGATGAATAAGATAAAGAGAATAAAGGCTTACTATGAGTAAAATTAGTACACAAAATAATACCCAGGAAGGAGAAACTTTCCTGGTTTCCCTTGGAAAGGATTTGCTGTCGGTTGCGGCTGTCCTGATAGCATTTATGGTTTTTTCCAAACTGGCGTTCGGGCTCTGGACTCCTATGGTTGCAGTGGAGTCGGGAAGTATGGAACCTCATATGCAGATAGGAGACATTATTTTCATTAAAAACATCGATCGAGTTGATATTGTTACCAATGAAGAAGGGAAAAATTCAGACTATATGACCTTCGGAGACTATGGAGATGTAATCCTCTACCGACCCTATGGGCAGGCCAGCATAACTCCAATAATACATAGAGCAATGTACAGAGTGGAAGCCGGAGAGCCTATGTGGGAAAATGGACCTGCTGCCCCTTGTGCAGGATACATTACCAAAGGAGATAACCTCATAACTAACAGGCACTATGACCAGGAAGGACAAATAAGCTACTATGTGCCTGTAAAGGATGAATGGATAATTGGAATTGCAAAGTACAGGATTCCTTATCTTGGACATATAAGGCTGCTCTTTTCATGAACCTTTGAGTTATTGAAATATCCAGCCGTCGGTTAAATAGCCATTCCAAACTGTGTGATCAGCGTATGTAACCTGATCACAGATTATATTTTTCATTACTGAACTTATTTAGCATGAACGTGCTTCCAGGTACTTTCATTTTTTGTGCCTGTTATTTGAAGAATTTCATATGCGTTTCGTCAGCATAAACTCCTGGACCGTACACTTAACTTCAAAAAAACCGTCTTCTATTTCAGGTTCTAAACCAGAATTTCAATCAGGTTCAGGCATTTTGCATTGAACTTTTTTTCTTTCATTTTCAGGCATTTGGGGTTGATTAATTCACAGTGAACTTTAACTCACCTCGACCTTCATCTTCAGCTTGATCTCGCCAGCAGATATTCAACTCTTTTCAGGATTTTCGCTTCAGGATTTTCGTATCAGGTTTTGCGAAACCTTTTTTAACTTCAACAAATCAGAGTAGCCGTAAATTTAAATGAGTCCAGATTGAAGATGGACCCAAATTAAAAAACTTTAAAAACACATATGAAATTTTCCAAATATAAGGTACAAAAAATGAAAGTACTTGAAAGCACTTTCATGCAAAACGTGCATGATTTTTCCAAATAGAATAGAAAAAAACAACTAAATAAAAAGAAATATGAGACTTAAAAAACTGAAAATTGGCAGGACAGAGCTTTCTGGAAACCTCCTTCTTTCGCCTATGGCAGATGTAACAAATCTGGCTTTCAGGTTGCTTTGCAGGCATTACGGAGCTGATCTGACTTATACCGAAATGATCAATGCAGATGCCCTGCTCAATGAGAGCAGGAAGTCTTTTATTAAAGGGCTGAGCTCTCCGGATGACAGACCTTTTGGGGTTCAGCTTGCAGGAAACTGTCCTGAGAAACTGAAAAAGGCTGCGCTTTTTATTGAAGAAGAATACAGGCCTGAGGTCATAGACATTAACATGGGCTGTCCTGCAAGATGCATTACAGGGGCTGGCTGCGGTTCTTCTCTTCTCAATTCTCCTGAACTTGTGTATACAATAATCTCGGAATTGACAGATGTCCTGAATACTCCGGTCAGCGCAAAAATTAGGCTCCTTGGAAGAGAGGAAAAAACGCTTGAAATTGCCCGCCTGATAGAAAAGGCAGGGGCATCAGCTCTGACCGTGCATGGCAGGACGGCAGCACAGATGTATTCAGGTAGTTCGAACCTTCTGGGGATAAGAGCTGTCAAAAATGAACTTTCTATTCCAGTCATTGCAAACGGGGACGTAAAAGACGAAGAATCTGCAGAAAGGACGCTGGAACTGACAGGTTGCGACGGGATCATGATAGGAAGGGCGGCGATGGGGAACCCTTTTGTATTCCAAAAAATAAGGCACTACCTGGAAACCGGGGAAAAACTTGAAGCAGACAAACAGACCAGGCAGCTTGAAGATTTTAACGCTTATATTTCACTCCTTGAGGAACACGGTCTGCTTTCATCCATAAACCTCAGAATGCATGCACACTGGTTTACTAAAGGACTGCGCGGTTCGCGGCAGGTCAGAGAAAAGATTAATGGTTTGGAAGACGTAAAAGCCATAACCGAACTGATGACCCACTTTCCGCAGTGAATTTTCGCATATTTACATTTTTCCTGCTATCGATTTCCAATAAAACGTTGATTGATTAGACTTTTATGCAGGATGTAAAGAAGTTATATGCTGTATCAATAGAGACCAAAAAGATATCAGTCAATTTTCATCATGTTTCATTAAAAGTCCAAATTAATTTGATTTGTTTTCAAAAACATTATCAACAGGCAGTCTCAAAACTAAAGTTAATTCTACAATTGTGTCTATTTTTTCTACTATAAGGTTAATTCATATCTAAATTTCTCTGTTTTAAGTGGTCATGTTTTTAAATTCAACGGTTCTCATTACCCAATTGTAGAAATGGTTTGAGTTTTAAGACAGCCTGTCAGGAAAAATATTGGGGAAAAAAAATCAGAAATGATTAGGAATAGTCGTTCGGAACTACAGCAAATTGAAACTACTGTAATATTAAAAAGTTTATGTTGTCAATGCCGGTATATAATTCCCCACTTTGGCCGGATTAAAATTCCCCAATTTCCAATCCTTGAGAAAAGTTTGAGGTTTGGAAATAATGTTGACAGTGGAGGGATTGCTATTGATACGAGATTTGTATTCACAAGGCTTTTGCATCAGTGAAATCGCCCGACAAACCGGTTTTGACAGGAAAACTGTAAGGAAACATCTTCATGGGCGCGCCTTACGAAACGCGCGACGTCACACGCTCCTTGTACTCGATTCGGCTGCGAACACAACCAGTCTCGAGCGCGTTTTAAAAGAGCGTGGTCCAGGTAATTTAAAGCGTATTTTAAAAAAGTCAACCGCTATGCGAAACAATTCTTGTAAAAAATTCGCACAACGGTTGACTCTGTTTCATCTTACGGTCGAGATTACCAAACTTCGCAAAGGACTTCGCCGCCAACATTTTGGGCGCGAGCTTCGCGGTCGCTTATAACGCCGTCGTTCGTGCTGAGATTGCTGATTCCCAGACCGTTGAGGACAGGATGTAAATCTTTGGGTCCGCAGTAGTAGCGGCGACCAGGCTTGCTG
>JASGVX010000149.1 GCA_030054735.1 Methanobacteriota archaeon
AGGGCAGTCTTTGTTCCAGCAAAAAAATTGTGAAAAATCGATTTCAGAAGTAATTATGATGCCTCCAAATAATAATAGATTCAAGATTATATAAAACTATGTCTATGATTTGGGGACACGACCCAAATTTGTGTTAGCAACTAAAAGGAACAGTCACTATTATGACACAAGAATAAACCTTAATGAAGAATTCATCTATCATTCATCTATCATGATCGACTCATCAAATGTGGAAAAAGAAAGTTAGGAAATAGCTTCCTATATTTTTATGAAGACATGGACCTGAGACTTGAAGAACAGAAGACGATCTTCAGAAAGAGAGAGGAAGGGAAGATTAGTAATGAAGAGTACTCTTTAAAACATAATAGAGCAGGGAAATTCTTGATCATCTCCAATTACGACATAGGAAAAAAGGAGATGTATGAATTATATAAAAAAAGAGATTCTGTTGAAAAGTTTTTTGATGTATACAAAACAACATTAGATGCTGACAAATTATATCTTCATGATGATGAGAGCGTTTATGGGCATGTGCTTGTGGCATTTCTTTCGTTATATGCGTACTGCAAATTGTTGAAGGCAATTAAAAAAGCAGAGATCAATGATAAGTTCTCGCCATCTGACATTCTGTTGAAGTTTAGAAAAGTGAAAAATATAAATTTCGGTGAAAAAAGTATTATTACTGAAGTTCCTAAGAAAGTAAGAGAATTAGATAAAACTCTCAAATTCAACATATTCCCTACAAAAAACGAGAGTTAAGGTTAAAAATTGAAATGGGCATTATCCAATTGTAGAATTAAAAGTAGTTATGAGACAGCCTGGTAAAAAGATTTTGCTTGTAATTGCCCAAGAACAGTTCTGGATGAAGAGTGTTTTATTCCAAAGCAGGTTTTTGAAGATGCAGGAGTAAAGGTTACGATTGCAGCCGAGCTTGAAAAAACCGCTAAAGGGATGCTTTGAGGTACTATCACGCCGGATATTAGAACCCCCGAAGTAAAAATCGATGATTACGATGCAATCGTCATTTCCAGAGGCCCGGGCTCAAGAAAATACCTGTGGGACAATCACTACCTGCGTAAACTCGTAAAGGAAGCTGACTCAAGGAAAAAGGTAGTTGCTGCAATCTCTATCTCTCCTGTAGTTCTGGCAAGAGCAGGCGTTTTAAAAGGTAAAGAAAGCAGCGTTTTTAACAGTCCGGATACTGTACGCGAACTTGAAAAGTATGGGGCGGTCTTTCAGAATAGGGATGTTGTAGTTTCGGGTAGGATATTGACAGGACGAGACCCAAAAAGTGCTGAAGCCTTTGGGAAAGCTGTCCTTAATGTCCTAAAAAAACATGATACCTCAAGCTTTATTGAACTCTTAAATTAAATTCCAACGATGAAAGCCATAATCTCTGCACTATGATATTGGCAGCAAAGCTGGTGCCCTTTATGAACACAGAACTTGAAACCGTACTCTCCTATCATCAGGCTAGTAAGCATGGCTTTAAAGCCTATGCTTCAGGTCCTCGTTTCCTTGAAATGGAAATCATGCCAGACCCTTTTCTTAACTACAGAGGAGCTCCGGTCATAAAGCTGGATACCTGTAGTGAAGAAGACATAAAATCCGAACATTTTCCCACCTATGAAGAGGCATTTTGTCCTGAAAAACTGGGACCTTCAGAGCTTAACCGTAGCAGCATATCTCAGCTTTTTTTTGACAGCTTTGCTCTTTCGGTATGGAAGAAAGCAGGAAATGTACAATGGGCTCTTCGCATCAATCCTTCAAGCGGAAACCTTCACCCAACAGAGGTTTACCTTATTTCGGGTCCGGTACAGGAGCTCCTGAAAAGACCTTCTGTCTGCCATTACGCATCTCTCCCTCATGCCCTTGAACTACGAACAGAGTTTTCCCGGGAAACCTGGGAAAAGCTGAGTTATGGATTTCCGGAAGGAACATTTTTCATAGGGTTTACTTCAATTTACTGGCGGGTAGCCTGGAAATACGGAATCCGTGCTTTCAGGTATGCAAATCATGACCTCGGACATGCTATTGCTGCTCTAACTTTTGCTGCGGCAGGACTCGGATGGAGAACATGCCTGCTCGTGGATATGGCTTCGGAGGACATAGCAAAACTTCTGGGTATTTCAGGAAGGCAGGGGCCTGAAAAAGAAGACCCTGCCTGTTTGCTAGCAGTTTATCCAACAGGAAAAGAATGCTTATCTGGCAAGGTATCTTTATCCGCACTTACTGATTTTGAAAAACTTTCCTGGAATGGTGTTCCTAAGCGCCTGAGTCCTGCACATGTGGAGTGGATTGAGATCGAAAAAGCTGCTTTAGCTAGCAGAAAGGGAGAAACTGAGCATTTCTATGAAGTAAAGCCAGGCCCCAGACCTGAAAGGCGAGTTTCAGGTTTATCCCGGACAGTTTACGGCCAGAAGACCCACCCAGGACTGGAGACAGTCCTTCTGCGTGACGTAATTCACAGGAGGAGAAGCGCTATTGAAATGGATAACAGTGCTTACATGGACGAAGAGAGTTTCTACTGCATGCTGCGGAGAAGCCTTCCCGATAAAAATCCAGTTTTCAATACGCTTACTTTTGGACCCTTTGTGCACCTGCTTCTTTTTGTAAACAGGGTAAAAGGATTTCTTCCGGGCCTTTATATTTTTTTGAGAAAGCCCGGGGAAAAAGAGAGTTTTAAAGCCAGATTCAGGTCGGATTTTCTGTGGGAAAAGCCTGAAAGCTGCCCTTATGATCTTGAACTTTACATGCTTGTAGAAGAGACACTTTACAATTTTGCAGCCCAGCTTTCATGCGGGCAGAGAAAAGCTGCAGATGCCTGTTTTACTGCCTGCATGCTTTCTGAGTTCGAAGAGCCTCTGAAAATTGGCCCCTGGATCTACCCCTACCTTTTCTGGGAATGCGGAATCCTGGGCCAGCTCCTTTACCTTGAGGCAGAAGCCCGCGGTTTTAGGGGCTGCGGGATAGGGTGTTTTTTTGATGATCCCCTGCATGAAACCCTGGGTCTTAAAGAGCTTGAGTACCAGGATCTCTATCATTTTGCGGTTGGATCACCTCTTCAGGAAATTGCTGTTGCGACCTTCCCTGCATATAATGAGTGAAAAAATATTTTGGAACAAGTTCTCCAATGATTAAGGTCAGATAGGTGATTACAAGTACTACAAGAGTGATGCTGAGCACAGCACTGTATGGGGCGAAGAAGTGATTTCTTGGGGATACCTGGCCAGTTCTTCCGCTATCGTGGCTCCACTGAATGCGCCTGCAAAGATACCCACCACAGTGATTCCTATCTGGATCGTCGAGGGGAACAAAATAACAGGAGCTCAGCTAAATATACTAACGATTTCTTCTGCACTTATCTTTTTTGTTATTTTTTCTTCGGCTTTTCGGTTATTTATTTTTCCCTTTCCTTAAAACTGTCCTTCTGACTATTCCTGGTTTTGACGGAGGAATGGGTATCTCACGTTCTGAACCCACTTCGCATTCCACAACAATCCCGCGGAGCAGGCGGCCCAGAATATCCGACCCGGTAATTATGCGCTTTTCCTCGCCCCAGTATAGAATAAGGTCATGGTCAATAACATCGTCTTCAGGATGCTGAGGATATACCTTGAACTGCCGGATTACTTTCTCAAGCCTGGTTTCAGGAGATTTCACAACTACAGGGAAATGGCAATAAGAGAGCGGGATGAAAGGCCCTTTCTTATAGACCACATCCCTCAAAAAGCCGTCTGCATCAAGTACCAGCACAGGTTCGTCTTCTGGGTTGGTGATAATTACCCATTTTTTTCCGGATGCTTCTATTTTCTGCAGAAAGGGGTCAGAAGGTTCCCTGCTGAATGGGGGAAAAACAGGGCGGTTATTTTCCACAGGAAGAGAAATGATACTCCTTGAGTCAATTATAGAGCCTTCGTCTGAAATGCTGACATCGTCTATAGAAAGGAAGTTAAGGGCTCCTATCCCTTCAAAAGTACCTATATCTGTCTTCTCTGACTCGATATGTTTTTCAAGCATAATTCTCATCGACTGCTCTTTGAGAAGCTCAAGTTTTTCTCTACCCAGCCACCAGTCAAGCACAAGTGCTGTCGGTTTTGCCACGGGATATAGCAAAATCTGGTAAAAACGGACAAAAGGAATCAGTTTTGCCCCGATTTTAAGCGCGTTTCTGGAAAAATAAGCCTGAGGTGCAATCTCTCCAAAACATGTAATACCAAACGTCGAGAAGAGAAAAGCTGATGTCCCTGCCATTACGGATTCCGTAAGTAGAGCAATAAGAACGTTTACGCCTACGTTTCCCCAGAGCATAGTAGTGAGCAAGAAATTTGAGTCACGCCGGACCTGCAATATTTTAATTGCATTTTTATTGTTTGCTTCTGCTTCAATCTCAAGCCTCAGCCTTCCAAGACCTAAAAGACCAATTGTCAGACCTGAGAAAAGAGCAGACTGAGCCAGGCAAAGAACAATCAATATCCAGGTAATGATTTCATTCATTGAGAATCCATAACCTCTATATATTTCTGTATAAAGCTAGTCGAATCCTTAATCAATTAATCTCTTATAAATTTAATCTCATAACCTGGCTTAATATTATGCTTTAGCTTTTTTGTAAATTAGTGTTATTCTTTTTTTCATATACAAACTTATGGAGTAAGAAGTTCTTCTTAAAAACTGGTGCAAAACGTTATGATTAGACTGACTCCGATAAAGCGGGAAGAAACGCTTACATTCCCCATATCAATGTGTTTGTTTCAAGTTAAAACTCAAAATTAGGCTCTCTAATAACAGAATTTAGCAATTCCTTTGTAGATTTAATCTATTCATCGTTTCCATCTACTGCAAGCCAGATAGCGCCCTCAGCTCCATTTACTCCCCAATATGCAACCTGTTTTGCACTTGCCCCATTAAGAAGTGAAATTGCTTCGATTTCAGTGTTTCACCTGAAACAGGTAATAACGCCAGGGGGAAGTAGAACACCCCTAAAAAATCTTTTCCTTGAAAATTTCTGCTTGAGCTATAGAAGATTGGAGTCAGCTCTTTGACTAGTATTTTCGTCCTCAAACTTCTTTCTGCTTTTTGTGCAGGACCTTCCGACAAGCTGCTTGAAGAGTCCGGCCTTGTGGCAATTTAAACCAGCTGAATGATATAATATTTAATATCAGAGAGTTATACTAAGCTTCTTAATAAAACAGTCTTGAAAACGAAAAATCTCACTGAAAATCGTTATCGTTTAAAGCCCATCCATGAAACAATAATCTTCCGGGACCTCTGGCCTCAAATGTAAGACTACTATCCTTCTGACCAGTGATATGCATGGTAAAAGAAATGAAAAAAACCGGAGTACCTGTTGAGGTTCCGGAATTCTGCCGTACTGCCGATACTTCTTATAATACAGCAGAAAAACAAGTTGTACTTATTATAGCAATACTTGCCGGGTTTATTACTCCCTTTGATGGCTCAGCAGTAAATATTGCCCTGCCTACAATAGGGAAAGAGTTCCATATGGACGCAATTTCCCTCTCCTGGGTTGCAACTGCTTACCTTCTATCCTCGGCAGTATGTCTTGTCCCTTTTGGAAAAATTGCAGATATTTACGGGAGGAAAAAGGTTTTTCTCTATGGTATTGCTATCTTCAGCCTTGCGTCCCTCTTATTGACCATGGCCTCTTCAACTGAGATGTTTATAAGAATACGGGTTTTTCAGGGCATTGGAAGTGCTATGATCTTTGGGACAGGGGTTGCTATTCTCACATCTGTCTTTCCACCCAGAGAGCGCGGGAAAGTTCTTGGCATATACACTACTGCAGTCTATCTCGGACTTTCTCTTGGACCTTTTCTTGGCGGAATGATGACACATTATCTCGGCTGGAGGAGCATTTTTTTTATAAATATCCCTATAGGCATCATAACTGCTTCACTTATCCTGTGGAAGTTGAAAAGAGACTGGCTTGAATGCAAAGGAGAGAAATTTGATCTGATGGGCTCAATCATCTATGCTGCAGCAGTCATTGCAAGCATGTACGGGTTTTCATCCCTACCTGAAATCAAGGGAGCTATTTTCATAGCAGCAGGAATTCTTGGAATTCTAATTTTTACCTTTTATGAAATGCGGGTACCTTTCCCTGTCCTTGACATCCGGCTCCTGACAAAGAACAGGGTGTTTGCTCTTTCGAATTTGTCTGCACTTATCAACTACAGTGCAACATTTGCGGTGACTTTTCTCTTAAGTCTCGATCTCCAGTACACAAAAGGCTTCACTTCGCAGGATGCCGGAATTATTCTCGTAGCCAAGCCAGTTGTCCAGGCTATTATTTCACCGGTAGCCGGAAAACTCTCAGACAGGATTGAGCCGCGAATCGTTGCATCTGCAGGGATGGCACTCACTTCTTTTGGGCTCTTTCTACTGGTTTTCATTAAAGAGGATACTCCAATATCTTACCTGATTATTTGTTTGCTGGTACTCGGCGCAGGCTTCGGGTTCTTTTCGTCCCCCAACACGAATGCCATCATGAGTGCAGTTGATAAAAGGTTCTACGGCGTTGCGTCAGGAATAAACGGTACTATGCGCTTACTTGGCCAGATGTTCTCTATGGGTATTGCGATGATGATTTTTGCGCTTGTTATTGGCCCTGTAGAAATCACAACCGAATATTACCCCCAGTTTATTTCGAGCCTGCATTATGCATTTATCCTGTTTACGGTACTTTGCATTATCGGGGTATTTGCATCTCTGGTCAGAGGAAAAACAGGCCCTACCCAGCATGGAGTGCCTGAAGTTAACAAAAAATCCGTAAGGTGAATAAAGCAAAGGTATATCCCAATTATCTGAATAAGTGTAAAACCCCTGTATCTTTAGCTCATGAGATAAAGCATAATCTTAGTCATATACAGTCAACTTATTCATTATTAGTTTCACTATCCTCTCAACTTCAGTAGTTTGCTAAAATTTTTTCTCCAATTTTAGCCTACTTCAATTATCTCAGACACCATAATGCTGTCCTGACCCTAAACTTTCTTTTTAGCCATTCCTCAATGAGATGTATAAACATTTCAACTCTGAACTTATCAGGCTGTCTCAAAACTCAAAGCATTTCTACAATTAGATAGTGAGATACGTTAACTTTAAAAACAAACCCACTTAAAATAGAGAAATTTTAACATAAATTAACCTTGTAGCGGAAAAAATTGACACTATTGTAGAATTAACTTCATTTTTGAGACCGCCTGCTACCTTCAATTTTTAATAAAAACTCTTTTACATCCAGCCCACCTGCATAGCCAGTAAGTTTTCCGTCTGAACCTATTACCCTATGACAAGGAACGATTATTGCAATCGGGTTCCGGTTATTTGCAAGTCCCACAGCCCTGTAAGCCTTTGGCTTTCCGATAGATATTGCAATATCTTTGTAAGTCCGCGTTTCTCCAAAAGGGATTTTACATAAAGATCCCCAGACAGATTTCTGAAATTCCGTGCCTTCAGGGGCCAGTTTA
The DNA here is from genome assembly GCA_030054735.1 of Methanobacteriota archaeon. GTDB lineage: Archaea > Halobacteriota > Methanosarcinia > Methanosarcinales > Methanosarcinaceae > Methanosarcina. The sequence goes on from JASGVX010000149.1 coordinate 7,494, forward strand.
ACATCAAAATATTTGAGCTCCCCTGAAAAATAAGCATCAAGCTGCCTGGTAATTTCCCGGAAAAACTCTTTGTTTTCTAACCAGTTATCCGGAAATTTGACTTTACCTTTGTCTTTATCTTTGTCTTTATCTTTGTCTTTACCTTTGCTTTTCAGGAAATTAACGTATTTCAGGCCTTCCTTGTCCCCTGCAAGAAGTATTGGACCTACTGGGGATTCAATTATGTTGTAATACATTTCTGTCTTCTCCTGCCAGTAAAAGTAGTTCTATCGTTCATGGTAGAAATGCCTATTCAATGTGGGGGCTGCAAAATACACCAATGAATAGACAAAACTTTCATAATTAATACAGAAATTATATAATATTTTTTCGACAGATTTATCAGAAACAAAGTTTAAAATTTGGCGTGCTGATCTAAAACCATAAAAGATTAAAAAACAAAAGGATATCTGGATAAAAAAAACTGGAAGTTGGGGGAAATCAAAGTTGCACTGGCGCACCCCGCAGCAAGCTAGCGGGGTATTCGACTGTAATAAAGAGGAAAAATAAGAATTAGTATGAAAGAAAAGATGAAGAAATAAAGCCAAAGGCTTTACTCTTCAGTTCAACAGTACCTGCTTATTTTGCGAGGTTATAGTTCTGGTTTACGATCTTGAGGGCGCAGAAGTTGCCACACATTGTGCATGCATCCGTGTCTTCAGGTGCCCTGCTGTTCCTGACTGCTCTTGCATGTTCTGGGTCGATTGCAAGGGAGTACATCTTTTCCCAGTCGAGTTCTCTCCTGGCTCTGCCCATGTCAAGGTCCCACTGTCTTGCTCTTTCGGGGTATTTTATCATATCGCCGACGTGAGCTGCAATTCTGGAGGTCTTGACACCAGTGATAACGTCTTCAACGTTCGGGAGGGCAAGGTGCTCTGCAGGAGTTACGTAACAGAGGAAGTCACAGCCGTATGATGCGGAAACGGATGCACCGATTGCGGTTACGATGTGGTCATATCCAGGTGCAATATCTGTAACGAGAGGACCGAGCATGTAGAATGGCTTGTGACCGCTCATTTCCTTCATGAGTTTCACATTGGTTGCGATCTGATCGAGTGGGACGTGGCCGGGACCTTCGACAATGACCTGCAGGCCCTGCTTGTGTGCTTTATCAGCCATTTCGGAGTTGATGATCAATTCCTGGATCTGAGCGCGGTCGGTTGCGTCATGGACTGCACCAGCACGCATTCCGTTTCCTGTGGAAAGGACGACTTCGTGTTCCTTGAGGATTTCAACGAGGTAGTCGAAGTTTGCATAAAGAGGATTTTCCTTTTCGTTGTGGAGCATCCAGGTGCTCATAAAGGCCCCGCCGCGGGAGCAGAGCCCGCCATACCTGCCGTGGGCTTTAAGCCTGTCAAGGGTGATGTTGTTGATCCCAGTGTGGATTGCCATGAAGTTGGTTCCGAGCTTTGCCTGAGCTTCGGTTGCGTTGAAGAGCTCGTCTTCAGTCATATGCACGATTGAGCCATATTTTCTTGCAGCTTCAATGAAAGCCTGGTAGAGAGGCACTGAACCGACTGAAAGAGAGATACTGTCAATGACTCTTTTCCTGATTCCGAGGAAGTCTCCACCTGTCCCGAGCTCCATGAGAGTGTCAGCACCTGCTTTTTCTGCAGCAATTGCCTTTTGGACTTCCATATCCATATCAACGATGTCCGAGGATACACCAATGGAGGCATTCACCTTGGTCCTGAGCCCTTCTCCGATACCGCAGATTTTAACTTGTCTGTAAGGGGATGTTGGAATAACGATTCTTCCGGCTGCAACACCACGGCGAATGAATTCAGGGTCAAGTCCTTCATCCTTTGCGACGATCTTCATCTCTTCAGTGATAATTCCTTTTTGTGCATCTTCCACAATTGTCATCTTTATTACCTCAAGCTTTCATTTCTTATGTAAAATTATCATCAGGATCCGTATCTAAGTAAAGTAACTGAGAATTAGATCATAAAAGGAAATTAATTATATATAACATTATTTAAAAAATTAACTTTAACCTAAAACAACTTTACTTTACTTAAATGTTATCAAAATCATAAAATATAAAAGTGTAGATTAAAATAATTTTTTTAAAAACTTGCTGCAAAGTCAAATTGTGTTGAGAACAACTAAAGTTGCATATGAGTTGGATTTATTCTGAAAATACTCCCATCTGACCAATTGTTTATCTATTCTTGTCACCAAACCCTTATTGGTGGCGTTAATGCTCTTGAAAATCCCAAAGGAATATCTCTCCACTTTTAATCGCCAGTTACAGACGCAGCTTTACAATGAGCTCATGCATGACTATTCCTTTCCTCGTGCAGTCTGCAGATCTCTATCAGAACTTTTCATTTCTTACATTGACCTTTATTTCGGCAGCCAACGTAAGGAAGGCCAGATAACCTTCCACGGAGTTTCCAAAGAC